>CAZWLS010000144.1:0-9899 GCA_964634415.1 uncultured Roseivirgaceae bacterium
TCATCTTAAAGAAATTGGATATCAAGACATTAAAAT
Organism: uncultured Roseivirgaceae bacterium; assembly: GCA_964634415.1. Taxonomy (GTDB): domain Bacteria; phylum Bacteroidota; class Bacteroidia; order Cytophagales; family Cyclobacteriaceae; genus Ekhidna. Next base: position 37 of record CAZWLS010000144.1, read on the forward strand.
TCATCGCGACATGCAAGGGAAAGACAGAATGATTTCGGCTATAAATTCAGCCAATAAGTAGCTTTGAAAACGATCTGACGATTTTTAAGTCCAAGCCCATCCATTTCGTAATTATCTGTATATACGACGAACAGGTCTGACATTGGACGATATCTCCACTGAAACCTCGTGAAGAAATTATAGTTTTCGCTTTGTGAATTAAATTGGACAGCGGAGGTTAAAAACATCGTGTTCGAAAAACTTATTTGTGCGTTAGTTCGAAGCAAATGGAAGTCCGACTGTCCAAAGGCGCCTGGAAGTTTCACTTGATTATAATCATAGGAAATTCCAAAGTTCCCCCAAGGTTGTGCTCTAAAATTTAATCCTGTCGAGGTGTTCATTCTTGTCCCATTGAAGAAGTTACCAAATCCAAAAACAAGGTTGGCACTCACTATTTTTCTTCGATCAGAATTGTATCTGATATCTGCACTAGTGAATTGATAATGTGCTACCGGAAGAGGTTCAAAGTCACTACCTAACAAAGATGTTGGAACGGGGAGATTCACCTCACGATATACGATATTAGGTCTAAGCCAAGAAGTGTTTTTGAAATTCAGGTTATAGCCCAGGCCGTGGATGCGTTCATTGATGCCGCCACCATCATGGTTAAACCAAATGTTATACCATGTTACAGGACCATGAGAATTTAGTTTTCCCTTTGTGGGAAAGGATCTATAATTGACCCACTGATTAATTCGAGTAAATCCCTTTCTAGTCGTCTCCTCTGTTTCGGCATTATAGTTTTCAAGTCGAGGGTTAAACCCTAGTTCCGTGATGTAGTTTTCACCAACAACATCTAACGTCCATCCCATCCTTAGATTTTTCCCATTGTAATTTCCATTGAATCCATAATAATGATTGTCGCTATAATTTTCTGGTGTATTGGAGGTGTGGAACCTGGCAGTATTTCCAATCTTACCATTGTTAGATAAGTAAGCAAATTCAATACCTCCGTTTCTGGCATAGGTTCTTTCCGCCAATGGACCACTGGCTTCCCTGTTAATGAAAATAGCCTTTATAATAGATCGATCAAGTACTTGTTGATGTACTGCAGCAACAGAGTAATTTTGTGCAGCTATTGAGTCATACTCTCTTGTTTGTACGTTCATGACTCCTATTCTGGTCTTCTTGGTAGCATTTCCAGTCAACCTAGCTCCATAAAGTATTGGTATTTGTTCACCGTCAATTAGACCAATTCTTCTACTAAAGAATGGGGAAATTTGCCATGTTCCAAAATTTGAAAATATGTCTCCATTTTCAAGGAAGAAGTTTCTACGCTCAGGAAAGAATATGCTAAATCGGGATAGGTTGGTGACTTGTTGGTCAACGTCGACATTTGAAAAATCTGGATTCACTGTCAGGTCCAAATTGAGGGATCCGGTAATTGCTACTTTGGCATCCAGGCCGGTATCAGAAGTCTTATTATAGCTTCTTTGTTCATCGTTTTGAAAATCTCTTTGTGTGCCGCCGGAGAGATATGGGATTAAGACAACCTTTCCTTTGGCTTTCTTAGGATTTTGATCCCAATCGAGCGTTCCCATGAAATTGAGATCTACACCGCCATAATTAAGTGGAAACTGCGTCCAGGTTGAGTATTCATTTCGCTCCATATCACCACGAATGAAGTTTATTCCCCATTCTGATTGATTGGTGGTATACCTTAGCGTTTTGAAAGGGATAGCCATTTCAACGGTCCAGTGATCATTATAGCTCCTTACAGTAGAGTACCATTTATTGTCCCAGTTTTGATCATAGTCTGTTCTAACACGATTTATATTTAGTTGCGCCTCTATCTGGGAGCCACCAGCATTTACACCAAACATAAACCCATTTTGTCTGCTGTTCATCGGGTCTATTACCACAGTGAAGTTGTCACTATTCCAATGGCCTTCGTCATCATCTCTTCTTAGTGATTGCACCACTCTATTGCCATTATCGTAGCAAAGTGCTAGTACGTAAATGAAATCTTCATCATATGTCACTTTTACTTTAGTCAGTGCATTTGCAGCACCTGAATCTACTGGCCAATGATTGATGAAGTTTGGAATTTCATTAATACTCTCCCAGACAGTGTCATCTTCGTTTCCATCTATAGCTATGGGCTCAGCTGTCTTACGGATGGCGTATCGAAAGTTATCTCTTGTCTCTTGGGCGTAAACTTGATAAAGAGAAAAGAAGATTAGTATGAAGCATTTTATCTTGGACATGGAAGTTGGGTTTTGATTCCGTATACCCTCAATACTGTGCTTAGTTGCTGCATTAGCATGTTTTTAGCTGAATGACTTTGAAATAACTCTAAACCACTTTTTAAGTACTCTCAATGCACTTTGAGAGACTCAAGTTGTCGTTTGACATGCGAACACTGTTGTTTGTCGATGGGAGTGAGATTATGAAACGGAATACATAAGTTTGGGCGTTTAGTGATGAATTATGAGTAGAATACAACTCGAAGACATATTGTTTAAGCAGCCTAGGATACTATGGCATTTGGTGTTCTGGTTTGTTTTCATCAGCTTTTTTGCCCTCGTATATGGAAGCTTTGATGAGCAGTATGGTCGTCAATACATGATTCAACTTTCTGACGCTGTTTTACAGATCCCAGCAGTATATTTTACGCTCTATTTTCTAATGCCCAGGTTTCTTTTCAAAGAGCGTTATTTTGATTTCTTTTCGTATTTGATCTTACTGATTTTGGCATTCAGTGCCTTTATGTGGTTCTTTTATGTATTTGTGCAGAAGCCAATTTTTTGGGCTGATGATAACTATACGCCACATATTTTCAACTATAGTAAAATGTTGAAATACACCACAAAAATCTACCCAGTATTGGTCTTGGCTGTGGTTATAAAGTGGTTCAAATTTTGGTTTAAAGAACAGAAATCTAATCAGCTTTTAGTCGAGGAAAAATTGAAAGCAGAGTTGAATTTTTTGAAGGCCCAAGTGCACCCTCATTTTTTATTCAACACACTGAACAACCTGTATGCATTGACGCTTAAGAAATCCAAAGAAGCTCCAGAAGTGGTATTAAAACTTTCGGATCTACTCAACTACATGCTATATGAATGCGCTGCAGATAGGGTGCAAGTAGAAAAAGAAATTAAGCTTTTGAAAGATTATATATCTCTGGAGAAAATCAGATATGGAGATCGGTTGAATACCTCTTTTAATATTCTGGGAAATTCAAGTGGTCTGCAGGTCGCGCCTTTAATGCTTTTGCCTTTCGTTGAAAATAGTTTTAAACATGGTGTCAGCGAAGAAATGGATGAAGCCTGGGTCAGTATTGATATTGAGCTCAAAGAAGAAAAGTTAACCTTGAAGGTAGAAAATAGTAAAAGTAAGCACGAAGAAAGGGTAGATGAATTCAATTATAAGCAGGGGATAGGATTGAAAAATGTCAGAAGAAGACTGGAATTGCTTTATCCTGAAAGGCATACGCTTGAAATGCATGATTCATATGATACCTTTCTTATCGTATTGACGCTTGACTTATAAGAATGCCAATAAAATGCCTGATAGTAGATGATGAGCCACTTGCAATTGAAATTCTTCAATCGTATGTCGATCGAGTGGAAACACTTGAGTTGGTAGGTACTTGTAGCAATGCGGTTCAAGCGTTTGAAGTATTAAAGAAAGAACCCGTCGATCTTCTTTTCCTAGACATTCAGATGCCGAAGCTCACAGGTATCGAATTTTTAAAGGCACTAAATCCCATACCTCAAGTAATATTTACCACTGCATATCGAGAATATGCAGTTGAAAGCTACGAGCTAAGTGTACTAGACTACTTGCTCAAACCAATCGCGTTTGATCGGTTTTTGATGGCTATCAACAAAGTAGTGGAAAATGGAAATAATTCTGTTGAAGTAGTAAAGCAAGAAGCCGAATCAATGCAGTCTGACGACCCATTTCTCTTCTTGAAAGTAGATAGGAAAATGGTCAAAGTCTATCTCAAAGACATCACGTATATCGAGAGCTTAAAAGATTATGTACGCGTGAAAACTGAAGGGGGAAAAGAGCTGATATCCTTGCAAAAGATTAGTTATCTCGAGAAGAAGTTACCGGCTGATTGTTTTCAGCGTGTCCACAAATCATATATTATTTCTGTAAAGAAGATTTCGGCGTACTCCAATACTTCGATCGAAATTGGAGAAACTGAAATACCCATCGGGAGGAGTTATAAATCTGAGGTCATGAAGGTGCTTAGCGGTCAAGTTTAAACTTCACTCTCACTTTCAATTTATCTGATACTCGCGAGCCATTTTTTTCAGCTGCTTCCCAATTTGGACCATCATTGACTAATCTAATCGCCTCTTCATCACATCCATAACCTAGACTTCTCTTTATGTCAATTTCTGATACTTGTCCACTTGAGTCTATGGTTAATTCCAGGACGACCGTACCTTCTACTTCGTTTGCTTCTGCTGCTTCTGGATATACAAGGTTGTCTTCTAAATATTGCTTGAATGCACGATTCCCAGTTTCAGGCCGGGCAGCTTTATAATTTACTACTGGATCCTCATTGCGAGAACCATACCCGGTTATCACTACTTCTTGAAGTTCAGTTACTCCCCCTAATGTGACATCCAAGGTTTCTCGACTACCAACTTCGATTTCTGTTGATGAAAATCCCACATATGCGAATATCAATGTTCCTCCATCATCCAGTGTGATTCGGTAGTTGCCATCGAGATCTGAAGTTACACCTGTAGTGGTACCTTTGATAATTACGTTTACTCCCGGTAGCGGCTCGCCTGTATCATCGGCAATTCTACCTGTAATTGTTCGCGCAGATTCAGCACTTCGACTTGCGAATCTGGATTCTGCTTTTTTATCTTTTTTAATCTGATCTGAGTCATCTGCCTTTAGGGATCTGGTCTGAGCTACCAATGGCTGCGGAGTAATCACTACTTCTTCCAGTACAGAAGTATCCATCATTAATTTTGCGCTTGGTTGATCGATTTGTGCTACTTGAACACTGGTCGTTTTACTTTCTAAATCTTCAGTAATATCATCTGAAACGAAAAAATCCTCAGCAGCTTCCGCTTCTGCTATCAGCTCAATTGCCTCTTCGTCTGCAACCTCTTCAACTTCTACTATCTCGGCCTCAGCAACAAAAGGTTCATCAGCTACCTCTTCCAATACTGGTTCAACATTTTCTGTTGTTTCCACAGTGATTGGTTCAGTATCACTTTCTTCAGCAAGTTGTTCATCCAATTTATTTGGTAGTTCGATAGTATCTGGAGCCGGACCACTTTGTGTTGGTTTTTCAGATATGTCTTCTTCCATAGCAAGTTGCTCACTTCCAATCTGCCCGGTGAAATAATAAAGTGAATATGAAGCGGTAATCAATAAGGCAACAACTGCTGCTATTCTTATAAATGGAATTGATCGCTTCTTTTTAGTCGTTACTCTTACTTTCAATTTTTCAATGTCCTGCAGCGATTCGTTTCCTACTGACTCAAAACCTTCCAATGCTTCTTGAGCAAATGGGTCGTCTAAAACTTCACGCTCGAAGGCATGAGCTTCTTCCTGACTCATCTGGCCTTTGAGATATTTCTCAAATTGTTCGCTATGGTTTTTATCTGCTGACATTCTTGCTTTCAAGGCACATTTTTAAATTTCGCTTTCCATTTTGAATGTGACTTTTCACTTTTTTTAAATCTATACCTGTCTCCTCATTTACTTGTTGATAGCTCTTTTTTTCTAGGAAGAAGCGTTTAACGCAGTCTTTCTGATCCAATTTTAATTGTTCGATACAGTCTTCTAGCGCTTCAAGATCTCTTTCTAATTCAATTTTGTCATCATTAAGATGCACAGCTTCGACAGATTCCATAAAAATATCATTGTGAATCTCTGGATTTTTTTTACGCAATTCCATTAAGCAATGATTTTTGGCAACCATATAAAGCCAACTTTTAAAGTGTTGTACTTCTGTCGTCAATAACTTAATGCTGATGTCTTCATAGATTGCCATTGTCGCGTCCTGACTATCATCTCGGTTTTTAAAATACTTCAGACAAAGCCCATAAACCAGATGCATATAGGTATTGAAAAGATTTCCAAATAGCTCCTGATCACCCGTCTCCCTGTATTTTGAGAGGATTTCTTCATCTGTTGGTGATATGGATTTATGTGTGCTCAGAAAAAAAATGAAAAAATTTTTATGGAATATGATTCATGCCCGCATCTCAATGTCAAATCAAATGAAAACTGACATGAAATGTGAATTCCATGTCGTGGTTAAAACTAAAATTTAATAGACATGAAACATCTAGTAATTATCATTTCAATATTAGTTGCATTCAATGTGAATGCCAAGTTTGTAAATGGGACAGTTTATGATGAGGCAGGACTGCCCTTGTCAGGCGTTAATGTTATGATCAAAGGGCAAAAATCAGGAGTTAGTACTGATGTCAATGGATTCTATTCAATAGAAGTGCCTAGTGATAAATCCATTCTTGTATTTTCTACATCGGGTTTTGAAACCGTAGAAATAAAGGTTGGAAACAGTAAACTGATCGATGTGACACTAGCTTTAAGCAAGGAGGTTCTCATAGAGCTTGCGGAAGAAGAAGATGTCTCTGAAATGATTACATCTCGACCTATGCTAGTAGGTCAAATGAGTAAAAAGGCTGTAAATAGATCATTGAGTTCGCCAGCATACTTTCATGATCCGGGAGTATATCATAATACGGAAGAATATGCTGCCATCCATGAAAATGGATTTAGAAAGGTTTTGGATCATGCACTTTCTACCTTTTCTATTGATGTTGACGCGGCTTCATACAGTAATATGAGAAGGTTTATAAATAATGGTCAGTTGCCGCAAAAAGATGTGGTTAGGATTGAGGAAATGATCAACTACTTCAATTATGAATACAAAGATCCTACCGGCAAAGATCCATTTTCAATAAATACGGAGGTCGCCAAGTCGCCATGGAACGATCAGCATTTGATTGCACAAATAGGTCTTCAGGGTAAGAAAATTGAACTTGAAAATCTTCCGGCATCAAATATTGTCTTTCTTCTTGATGTATCGGGATCGATGAGTGCTCCAAACAAATTACCACTGTTAAAGTCAGCATTTAAGTTGTTAGTAAATGAGTTGCGTCCGCAGGATAAGGTGTCAATTGTAGTATATGCTGGTGCTGCGGGATTGGTTTTAGAGCCAACTGATGGAAATGACAAGAAGAAGATCATGGAGGCACTGGACAAACTTCAGGCGGGAGGATCAACTGCGGGTGGCGCAGGGATAGAGTTGGCCTACAAGATAGCTAAAGAGCAATTTGTGAATGGCGGTAATAATCGAGTAGTCTTAGCGACGGATGGAGATTTCAATGTGGGATCATCTAGCAATGCTTCTATGGAAAGACTTATCGAAAAGAAAAGAGAAGAAGGTGTTTTCCTCACAGTGCTTGGTTTTGGAATGGGCAACTATAAAGATTCTAAGATGGAAATATTGGCTGATAAGGGAAATGGCAATTATGCATACATCGACAATATGAAAGAGGCGAAAAAGGTATTGGTTAATGAATTTGGAGGAACCATGTTTACAATCGCCAAAGATGTGAAGATTCAGGTTGAGTTTAATCCGGCGGTTGTTCAAGCTTACCGCTTGATAGGCTATGAAAACAGGTTGCTAAATAATGAGGATTTCAACGATGATAAAAAGGATGCAGGTGAGCTTGGAAGCGGTCATACAGTTACTGCACTTTATGAGATTATTCCAGTTGGAGTAGCTAGTGATTTTATCAAAGATATAGATCCATTGAAGTATCAAAGAGTAGAGAACAAAACGAACAGTACTACAGATGAGCTTTTCACTGTGAAGTTTCGATATAAAGAACCTGATGGAAATACGAGCAAGCTGATTACATCAATAGTTAAGAATGAGGTTGCGAATTCCAGTCAAAATTTGAACTGGTCAATGGCTGTTGCAGGTTTCGGAATGCTCTTAAGAAATTCAGAATACAAAGGAGACATTACATATGTAGATGTGTTGAGGATGGCTAAGTCGGCAAAAGGTGAAGATGAATTCGGCTATCGCAGCGAATTTATTGAATTGGTGGGCTTGGCGAAAAGTATGAGTCCACAGTAGTTAGTGGTTGAGTTAGTCTGAGGCGATTCTGGAGAGAGTCGCCTTTTTTAATTGTTATACGCATCATACACATTCCATGCCCACACAGCGAAAGGAATGATGAATGTCCACCAGAAAAAGAAACCCACAACCCCACCAATTACCCATATCAGGATACCTTTTAAAACTTGCCCTTTGATGATCTGACCAAGTCCAGGAATGAAAAAGGAAATTAATGCTGGGATTCCGTGTTTTTGTGAAGATGTCATAACCATTTATTTGGAAGTAATTTAATGCAAGTGATGCTTATATTGTAGGCAGTTTTAGCGTACTAGGAATTTGTTGTTCTTATAAAAATGTATTCATGAAATATTGATTTGAGAACATTGAACTTTGGAGTTAGATATTACCTTTTTAAATGAATATTGAAAATATGCAGAAAGTACAGCTTGGAAAATCAGATTTAAAAATTTCACCGATTGTTTTTGGAGCGTGGGCAATAGGAGGTCAGGCGTGGGGCGGGAATGATGATCGTGATGCAATGGAAGCCATGAAAACAAGCTTCGATCTAGGAGTCACATCCATTGACACCGCACCTGTATACGGATTTGGTCATAGCGAATCTCTAGTAGGTAAGGCTATCAAGGAATTGGGGCGTGATAATGTTGAAATACTGACGAAGTTTGGTTTTAACTGGAAAGTTGAAAAAGGTGAATATCAATTTCCCACGAGTGATGGCGGAAAGACCTATGCTTACGCGGGACGGGATGGAATTATTCTGGAAGTAGAGGATAGTCTTAGACGTTTGGGGACTGATTATATAGATCTTTATCAAATCCATAGACCTGATGCTACCACTCCTGTAGAGGAGACTATGGAAGTTCTCAAAGAACTTCAGGAACAAGGAAAAATTCGTGCAATCGGAATGTCCAATCATACCGTAGAAATGATGAAGCGCGCAGATCAAATAATTGACTTAGCTTCAACTCAATCTCCATACAGTATGGTTTATAGAAAAATTGAGAAAGATATCATTCCGTACTGCCTGGAAGATCAGGTTGGTATTTTGGCCTATAGTCCATTGCAAAGAGGGTTGCTTACAGGAAAAATTACTTCAGATTACGAGTTTAAAGGTGACGACCATAGACCCAACACTAAATGGTTTAAAGAACCTAATCGATCAAGGACGAATGACTTTCTTCAGAAGATCAAACCAATTGCAGAAGAGCATGGAGTCCCATTGGCACAACTTGTAATTAACTGGACCATTCAGCGAGCAGGTATTACTGCAGCTTTGGTTGGTGCAAGAAACTCTCAACAGGCAGAAGAAAATGCAAAAAGCATGAGTTTTGAACTATCTCAGGACGAGATCGAGAGAATTAATGCTGAATTAGAAATGGTAGTTATTGATCATGATGTATAACAATGGGCTCGATAAAAATTGAAAAGGGCGAATTGATTGTCGATGATAGTACAATCACGATTATCGATGATGCTAAAAGACAGAACAATCTGTTGTTTTTCAGCTCCATAATCTGGACAGTCTTTGGTACAATTTCAGTGCTTCGTTATCTGGAAGAAGGAGATGAATTTTTGCTCTGGTCAGGCTTGTTTATTGGTGGGGCTCACTTCTGTTTTGCAGTATATTATATGTTTTTAAATTCTAATGCATCCATCATTCGTAAGGAAGATATTGTCTCCGTTAAGAGAAAGAATGGTTTGAAAAATGAATACATCGCCATTAAAC
>CAZWLS010000145.1:0-9852 GCA_964634415.1 uncultured Roseivirgaceae bacterium
CTTAAGTTGTTTGGTTGAGTCTTTATATCAGCCATGACATATCGATTTAGGTACTAACCTAAAGATACGTTCAATTTTTGACCAAGTTCTCTTAAATCTTCTACCACTGGATCTAGTAAATCAATTCCATTTTCAAGCCGCTCGGCGGTCATCTCACGTTCTGGATCTCCAGGTATTAGCACTTTGTCATTGGGGTTGACAGTTTCTGAACTTCTAAATCGTTCAATCCAGTTATCCATATGAGCTTTGAATTCTTCTCCATCTCTAAACGCATCAATTCGCATTGCACCAAAGAAGTGACCTAAACCGTCTCCAACTGGATTTGGTGCCGGATCAATAAATGCTACAAAAGGAGGCACCCAAGGCCCATAGTTTGCTCCAGACAGAACCGCAGAAAGTATGTCAACTACTGCACCAAGTGCATAGCCTTTATGAGATCCGTGCTCGCGATCTCCTCCAAGAGGTCGCATCGCTCCTCCATTTATTAATCCTTTTGCATCTGTGGTTATATGACCAGCTTTATCTTGCAACCAGCCTTCAGGGGCGTCTAATCCTTTCCGCTGCAATACTTCGAGCTTACCATTTGCGGCTGTTGTTGTTGCCATATCCAGCACAAACGGTGGTTGATTTTTGGTTGGGATAGCAATGGAAATAGGATTGGTTCCTAAAAGTCTTTCTTTGGAAAATGTTGGTGATACCAACGGACTCGCATTCGTGAGAGAGATACCAATGCAATCATCATCGAGTGCCATCATGGAATGATAGCCAGCAATCCCATAATGATTGGAATTTTTAACGGCTACCCAGCCCGATCCAACATTTTTAGCTTTTTCAATAGCAAGTTTCATTGCATGTGGACCTACTACCAGACCCAAACCTAAATCTCCGTCAACAACTGCAGTAGATGGCGTTTCATGTACCGTTTTAATTATCGGGTTAGCGTTAAGTCGCTCTTTTTCATGCAATCGAATGTATCCAGAAAGTCTTGCTACACCATGGGAGTCCACTCCTCTAAGGTCTGCACTTACTAAAACATCTGCTGCTTGCCTGGCTTCTTCTTCAGGGCAGCCGATTTTAACGAAAACATTGGTGGCAAACTGCTTTAGTTGTTCTGTTGAAAAAATCATTCCGCGAAATTACTCATTTAGCTTAGCTAATGATGTGAAAAGTGTAACGATCTTTATTGCCTATCGCTAGGTATTTGCTTCAATCTGATCTAGAACATTATGCAGGATTCCTTCTTTCAGCGCATACGCAGAGACTCTGACTTGATCTAGATTCAATCGGGTGATGATATAATCTACTAAGACACATGCGACTACTATCATATCAACTCGCATTTCAATCATACCTGGTATGGCTAGTCGCTCTGATCGATTTTTTTGAATAAGCTCTTCAAAAATGGAGTTAAATGCATTTCTACTAAATGGATATTCAGTAGCATCTTCATTTCTCTGGATGCCATTTTCTTCAGAATAGATATCACTTAGCGTGTCAAATGTTCCAGAGCATCCTATTAAAGTTGAAGGCATATGCTCTTGACACGCTTCAATAAGCGGGCTAAGCTCCGAATTGAAGAATATATTAAGATCGTTTATCTCGCTCTTGGTGATTGGATCAGACTTATGAAACCTCTCAACCAGTCTCTGTCCGCCAATCTCAAAGCTTTGCATCCAATAAGCTTGGTCTTGATCTGCAATGATGAACTCAATGCTCCCGCCGCCAATATCCATGATTAAGTTTTTATCAGCGCCAAAATCCAAGGCTTTACTCGCACCAAAATGTATCAGTTCAGCTTCTCTTTTTCCAGAGATAACTTCGATCTGTATGCCAGTCTGGGCCTTTATTTCTTCAACTAGATCCGACCCATTTTTAGCATTTCGCATAGCACTAGTAGCAGTGGCAAAAACTTGACTTATACCATTTTGATCAATGGTTGATTTAAAATCTATTAGTGCTTTGACTGCTCTATCCCATGCTGCAGGAGTTATTTCTCCTTTGTTGATTCCTTTTTCTCCGATTTTTACGGATTTTCTTTCGCGATGGAATATTTCATGCGATTGACCGTCTACTTTGGCAAGTAGTAGGTGAAATGTGTTGGTCCCTAAGTCAATTACAGCTACGTTCATAGCGGCGCAATATAGCAAATAGAAATTGAGTGAATTTAGATTTATGTGATTGATAATTTCATTTCTGCTTTCTGAATTGCTCGCCTTATCTTTGGCGTTTTCAAAAAGGAATATGAGCACAGAAAAACCAAAGACCGCAACGAATATCCAGTCCATAGCTGAAAAGAATGCTAGACTCGAATCCATGAATGATGAAGCACTCAAAGGTGGGGGAGAAGATCGGATTGCTAAACAGCATGAAAAAGGGAAGCTTACCGCAAGGGAGCGGATAGACTTGCTATTGGATGAAGGGTCATTTGAGGAAATTGGAAAGTTTGTTACTCATCGTGCTACGGATTTTGGGATGGACAAGCAAAAGATCTTGGGAGATGGTGTGGTTACTGGATATGGAACAATCGATGGGAGGCTTACTTATGTTTTTAGCCAGGACTTTACAGTTTTTGGAGGATCTCTTTCCGAAACATTTGCAGAGAAGATTGTCAAGATCATGGATATGGCCATGAAAAATGGTGCGCCGGTAATTGGTCTAAACGATTCCGGAGGTGCTCGAATTCAGGAAGGGGTGGTTTCATTGGGCGGATATGCAGATATCTTTTATCGAAATACACTTGCTTCAGGCGTAGTGCCACAAATTTCAGCAATACTTGGGCCATGTGCTGGAGGAGCAGTTTACTCTCCGGCGATTACTGATTTTATCTTCATGGTAGAGCAAAGCAGCTACATGTTTGTGACTGGTCCCAATGTTGTTAAAACCGTAACTCAAGAGGATGTAACAAGTGAAGAACTTGGTGGTGCTCAAACGCATGCCTCTAAAAGTGGTGTTACTCATTTTGCATGTGCAAATGAGGCAGAGTGTATTCGTCAGATCAAACAGTTGATGAGTTATATCCCATCAAATTGTGAAGAGGAGCCTCCAAGATTAGCATATGAAATTGGTGATGAAACAAGAAACGAGTTGGATTCAATTATGCCTGAGAATCCAAATCAGCCATACGATATGCATGACGTAATCAATGGAATTATTGATAGTGATAGCTTCCTAGAAGTGCATAAAGACTTTGCTGAGAATCTAATTTGTGGATTTGGTAGACTTGCCGGAAGAAGTATTGGTATTGTAGCTAACCAACCAATGAGCATGGCAGGAGTTCTCGATATTCATTCAAGCACAAAAGGAGGTCGGTTTGTAAGATTCTGTGACAGTTTCAACGTTCCACTATTAGTTCTTGTAGATGTTCCTGGATTCTTGCCGGGGACAGATCAGGAATGGAACGGGATCATCACTAATGGCGCTAAGCTGCTTTATGCATTTAGTGAGGCTACGGTTCCAAGAATCTCTGTGATCACTAGAAAAGCGTATGGCGGGGCATATGATGTTATGAACTCAAAACACATTGGTGCCGACATGAACTATGCATGGCCGACTGCTGAAATTGCAGTTATGGGTGCGCAAGGAGCTTCTGAAATTATATTTAAGAGAGAAATCCAAAGTGCGGACGACCCAAATGCGATGCATCAGGAAAAAATCAATGAATACACGGAGAAATTTGCGAATCCTTATATCGCCGCATCAAGAGGTTTTGTTGATGAGGTAATCATGCCAAATGAAACAAGATCTAAACTCATCAGTGCATTTGGGATGTTAGAAAATAAAGTGGATAAACTTCCCCGAAAGAAACACGGAAATATTCCATTGTAATATATGAATAAGGCTGTCTGTAGCTTACTACTATTTTTCCTGTTTGGTTGCTCAAACCAGTCAGATGAAAACTTTGCGCTACCGGATAATGCTAAATCACTAATCTCGGGCGACTCATCTAAAACATGGAAAATTGCTCGAAGATTTAATAATGGCACGAGGATGAATATGGGTGATTGTTTTCTTGCTCACAGGCAAACATTCTCTGGCTCAAATACTTTTACTACAAGTTCGAGTGGTAGAAGTGATTGTGGAAATGATATGGTTGGGAAGTGGTCGTTAGCGCGAGATGAAAATGGTACTGCTTACATAAAGCTTGAAAGCGAACAAATTCCGGAGATGCTTAACATGAAAGATGATTTTAAGTATTTCAGAATTAAGGCACTATCTGATACACTTATGGTATTGCAATTCAATCATGCGCAAACCACAAAAAAAACAACCACTTTGGTGGACTATTTTGTGCCGGAGGGTGCTAAGGTTGATGATCGAGAATTTCATTGGTAAATTAACAGTATGAGTCAGGTTGCAATAATTACAGCTGCAAGTAAAGGAATGGGACTTGCATGTACAGAGAAACTAGCAGCAGATGGTTATCAGGTAGCTATTTTATCTCGTTCTGCTGAAATTCATGATTTAGCGTCAAAGCATGGAGGGATCGCAGTGCAAGGCTCAACGGATAATGTGGAAGACTTAACAAGACTTGTAGACGCCACTCTTGAAACCTATGGGCAAATCGATGTGGTTATAAATAATACAGGACACCCACCAAAAGGCGAACTTTTGGATTTGACTGACGAGCAATGGAAGGAAGGCTTCGATTTAGCATTAATGAATGTGGTTCGAATGTCCCGATTGGTCACTCCTCATATGAGTGATGGAGGTTCAATTATCAATATCTCTACATTTGGAGCTAAGGAGCCATCACTTAGTTTCCCTATTTCTTCAGTAGCAAGAACTGCTTTGAGCGCTTTTACTAAACTATTCTCCAACAGGTATGCAGAAACTGAGATTAGAATGAACAACATTTTACCTGGGTTTATTGATAGCTATCCGGCAGATAAAGAAATAATTAATAAGATTCCGATGCTTAGGCAAGGCACTCCGGCTGAAGTAGCAGAGCTAGCTTTATTTTTGGCATCGGACAAATCAGAATATATAACAGGGCAAGACTTTCTTATAGATGGAGGGCTTGTTAAATCAATTTAATATGGATCAGAAAAGCAGAGATTTTCTTTTTAAATACCTTAATAATGCCGCACCAACAGGTTTTGAGATGGAAGGGCAAAAAATATGGTTAGACTACATTAAGCCTTATGTGGATGATCATGTTGTTGATACTTATGGCAGTGTTTATGGAGTAGTGAATCCGGAAGCAAAGTATAAAGTGGTGATAGAAGCACATGCTGATGAGATCAGTTGGTTTGTAAACTACATCACTGACAAAGGATATATCTACGTGGTTAGGAACGGTGGATCTGATCATCAAATAGCGCCATCGATGAGGGTGAATTTACACACCAAAAAAGGTGTGGTAAAAGGTGTTTTTGGATGGCCGGCAATCCATGTAAGAAAGGAGAAAGAGGACAGCCCAACTTTGAAGAATATTTGTATTGATGTAGGGGCTGAGTCGAAAGAAGAAGTTGAAAAAATGGGTATCCACGTTGGTACTGTTGCTACCTTCCAGGATGAATTGTTTGAAATGAATAACAAGTATTTCGTGGGGAGAGCACTGGACAATAGAGCAGGTGGATTTATGATAGCAGAAGTGGTTAGAAGAATTTCTGAAAATAAGGTCAAGCTTCCATTTGGATTATATGTTGTCAATTCGGTTCAGGAGGAAATAGGACTCAGAGGTGCTGAGATGATTTCGAGAAGAATTAAGCCTGATGTAGCTATCGTGACGGATGTAACCCACGATACCCAATCACCAATGTATGATAAAATAGCTAGTGGAGATATGACAGCAGGGAAAGGACCTGCAGTTACATATGGACCTGCAGTTCAAAATAATCTTAGAGATATGATTTTGGATGTGGCCGAGAAGAATAAGATTCCATATCAACGAATGGCTGCTTCTCGAACCACTGGGACGGATACTGATGCATTTGCATATTCTGATATTGGTGTAGCGTCAGCATTGATTTCGCTTCCATTGAAATACATGCATACCACAGTCGAGACAGTACATAAGGATGACGTTGAAAACGTGATCAAATTGATTTACGAATCTGTTATTCAAATCAAAGACGGTCAGGACTTTACTTATTTCAAATGAAGGTCTTAGGAATTTTAGTTTCCGCGCTCTTCTTACTTGGTTGTTCTGCCGATGATGATAAAAGCATTAACGGTAAATGGTATACCTATGCTGAAAGCGGAGATTATATGGAGTTGTGGATTTCCGATGATAAGGCGATGACCTATTTAAGTGGCATTGATGAATTTTTGCTCTACGAACTTAAGCAAGAGCGAAACACCTTAAGCTTTTCGTTAATTGAAAGTAGGATAACTGATGAGCATCAATTTACACTTGAAGTCAAGGAATCCAACGACGAGCTCTTTCAAGCAGTATTTATTGGGTCTGATAGGGTTGATTCTTTAAAAACATATTTCTTGGTTTCCAATGAAGTACCAAGTTTGGGCTCCTCTCTGGAAGCGAATAAGCAAAATAGGATTGAGCTTATTAGAGGAATGCAAGATCGATAAAGGGTAATGCCTTTGAATAAGTTGATTACCAATTATGACATGATGGGGAGGATTGTTAAGATATCCAATCCTCCCCGTCGTATAATTTCCCTAGTACCATCACAAACTGAATTTCTTTTAGCCATTGGAGCGCCTGTTGTAGGACGCACCAAATTCTGCATTCATCCTCAAAATGAAGTGGAGGATATTCCAATTATTGGTGGGACCAAAAAATTTCGCTTTGATGAGATTAGAAAGTTGAAACCTGATCTAATTATTGGCAACAAGGAAGAAAATTACAAAGAAGGGATTGAAGTACTTGAAAAGGAGTTCCCGGTATGGATGAGTGATATTTTTAACTTGGATGATGCCTATAAGATGATGACTTCTTTGGGTGATATTTGTGATTTAAGAGCAAAGTCTGATCAAATTGTCAATGCATGTAAGGATTCATTAGATGCAGTAAAAGGTTCAAAGTCAGGTAAGGTGATCTATTTCATTTGGAAAAAACCGTGGATGGTAGCAGGTAAAAACACGTTCATTGATCACTTACTTTCCCATTTAGGATACGAGAACCTCATCAAGATGGAACGTTACCCAGAGATGAGCTCCGAAGAAATAGCCAAACTCAACCCTGACACACTGTTATTTAGTTCTGAACCATTTCCTTTCAATGAACAGCATTTGAGAGAAGCTCATTCTTTATGGCCCCAAGCCCAATGCCAATTAGTGGACGGAGAGTTGTACAGTTGGTATGGTTGTCGGCTTAAAGAATGGGGAAAAGAAGAATAGTCTATTCTTTCATCCATTCATAGCGCTTTCCTTGCTCTATCACTAATTTGTCCTCTTCAAAATCAATCGTTACAGCCGGATTTATATCCTTGGTAACAAATGAATCTGCATCTTCGGGAATGAGTTCAGACCTCCAACGTTTCTTTTCTTCAATGTAAATTTTTTCTTTCTCAATACTTACGATCAAGCTTCGCTCTGGGAAATCAACAGAGCGATATGTCCCTACCAAGCCTTTAAGCTCTTCAATACTAGGTTTATCTGCTCTAGAGACAACTTTGGTCTTCAACACTCCCCAATCGTATGTTTCTGAAATGCTTCTCATGATTTCGTTGATTAATTCAAATTTTTCTGCATTAATCATTACGATAGCACCATGTCCGCCTTCAGCACTTGCATAGTACAAGCAATTAAAGCCTTCATTACCTCCAGAGTGTTGGAAGTATTTTCCATTTCCTTCATCATGAATAAATGTTCCTAGCGCATTGTCCGCTCCCTCTTTTGCAGGGGTAAGCATCGTCTCTAAAGTTTCTTTCGAGATTACATTTCCTCCTTTATCGTCAAGGGTCATTTGAAGTTCGATTAGTAGTTTGGCTAAATCAGTTGGAGTTATCCAAAGTGCTGCTGCTCCAAGCTCTGGATATATATTGAATCCATTTTTTCTTTTCTCCCCTTTATGGTTGTGACTCATGCTCACTTCTCCCTTAAAGTTTGTTGGGTAGAAAGACCTATTCATTCCAAGCGGAGCAAAGATATTTTCATTCATGTAGGCTGCATAATCACCATTATTATCTTCCATAATGAGCTGAGTGATCGTAGTGCCACCACCAGAGTATTTGAACTTCTCTCCGGGTGCAAATAATCGCTTAACACGAGGGTTGTTTGCAGGCTTTTCGCCGGTAACTATTTGAGCAGTTGTAGGTAGTTTTTTATTATTCTTATAACCACCAAACCCATGGACAGACAGTCCGGCTGTGTGTGTGAGGAGATGTTGAAGAGAGATTAATTCATTTTCTTTTTCGTAAGGAAATTGCCAAGATTTGAGCAAAGTGTTTATATCAGCTTCAAGATCTACGTTATTTTGTTCCGCCCATTTCAAAACACCAATTGCATTAATGGTCTTGCTAATTGATGCTGCCTGAAACGCAGTTTCTGTGGTGGCGGGATCTCCAGAACTTTGATCGGAAACACCGTATGCTTTTGCCCAATCTATTTTGTAATCTTTTATTACTGCAACAGTGACTCCCGGAACTTTGTACCTTTTCATCCGATCTTCAATATTCCAAGTCGATTGATCATCAAACCGAACACTCGGAGTTAAGCCATTTTCCACGGCTTTTATGGCTTCGGAGGCACTCTGAGCAAAAAGGCTGATACTGATGAAATATGCGAACAGGAGTGTGATCTTTTTCATAAGATTTAAATTGGTGTATTAGTCAAGTTAGCAAACATGAGGCCAAAATAGAATTTCAAATTCTATTGCCTCGATAGTATTTCTGGACTTTAATTTTGTAGTTATGCCAATCTATCGACTTACAGACGATCTGATTTTCCCTCCTGTAGAAGGAGCAGAAGATGGGATTGTTGCAGTTGGTGGAGACTTGCTTCCAGAAAGATTGATGATTGCCTATCGCGCGGGTATTTTTCCATGGTTTAGTGAGGGAGAACCAATCATTTGGTGGAGTCCAGATCCTAGATTTGTGTTGATCCCAGATAAGCTTCACATTTCAAAATCCATGAAACGTGTACTGAATAATGATGAACTCAAGGTGACGTTCAATCACGATTTTGAAGCAGTCATTACGGAGTGTAAAGGCATTCGTCGGGAAGGACAAGATGGAACATGGATAACAGATGAAATGCAAATGGCTTACATCCGTTTACATGAGCTAGGGCACGCGAAATCTGTTGAAGTTTGGAAGGGGAATGAGTTAGTGGGAGGAATGTATGGTGTCGATTTAGGTACTGTTTTTTGTGGCGAGTCGATGTTTTCCAAAGTTAATAATGCTTCAAAGCTTGCACTGATACGCTTTGTTCAACAATTTCAGAAAAATGGTGGAAGGTTGTTTGATTGTCAGGTGCATTCGGATCACCTGGTTAGTCTTGGTGCTGAGGAAATTGACAGGGAAAAATTTCTGGCGTATCTTCCGTGAATGATGAAACTTGAATCTTGGTATGGAGATACTGCGACGTTTGTTTGGAGAGGTCATCAAATTGTCTATAAGATTTCAAAAAGTGATAAGCCTTGGTTGGTGTTGATTCATGGCTTCCCGACGGCTTCTTATGATTGGTATAAATTGTGGGATTCGCTAAGCGAGCATTACTCTTTAGTAGCCATGGATATGTTGGGTTTTGGTTATTCTGATAAACCCAATCCTTTTCCATACACTATCATGCAACAAGCTGATCTTGTTGAAGATCTTGCAAAAGATTTAGGAATTACCGAGTGTCATCTTTTAGCCCACGATTATGGAGATACCGTAGCTCAAGAATTAATAGCAAGATTCAATCAGGGAAATGGCCTTGAACTTAAATCGGCTTGTCTATTGAATG
>CAZWLS010000146.1:0-9811 GCA_964634415.1 uncultured Roseivirgaceae bacterium
CAGCCCTTAGAGATCGTTTAAATAAAAAAAGGAGGTTCGTCATGAAGCATTATTTGAAAATTTTTCTTGTTATGATCTTAGGAGCTTCTGCGATAGTAGCTATCGGTCAGGAGAACGATGATCTGTATTTCACAAAAAAAGATCGAGTAAAGCAAAAGAAGAAGTTTACTGAGGCAACAAGCCAGTATGGCAATTCTCAGGCAAGCGATCAAATTTCTTATGCTGAAGATAATAGCTCAGTTGACGATGAGAACTTGAGCTTTTTAGGAAGGCAATTCAAGGAAAGTAACCCTGTGTTAGATGAGACTTTTGTCAGTGAAGAAAGCTTGGAGTACTACAAGCCTGAAAAAACGCAAGAAGACTATCAGGTGGATAATGATTATGTCGCCGAAGGTCAATTTCAAAACTCAAATTTCAGCAATCCTCAAGAGACGTTTATAAATGAGCCTATCCCTCAGCAGGTAGTCGTAAATAACTACTACAATGATAACTGGAACACATGGAATCAGTGGAACCGCCCAAGGTTGAGACTTGGATTCGGATGGAATAACTGGGGTGGAAATTTCTGGTCTGTTTCTTATGGTAATGCCTGGGGAAACCCTTGGTACGATCCTTTTTGGGATCCTTGGGGACCATCATGGGGTTGGAATGCCGGATGGGGTTGGAATTCATGGGCTTACAATCCTTGGGGATGGGGCGTAGGATTCAATTCAGTTTGGTGTCCTCCAGTTTATGGCAACTTTTATGGTAGACCAGTTTATGTAGTCGATAGCGGTAGAAGAGGAAGAAATATAGTAAGAGGTGCAAGAAGTGCTAGAGGAACTGTATCAACCAGAGCAAGTAGATCTTCATCAGGAAGAAGGGTTGCAGCTTCTAATGAATCAGGCAGTCGATCTAGTTCTAGTAGAACCAGTCGAGCAGATTACAGTAGACAGCAAGCGAATTACCTGAATCGTTCTAGATCTAGCAGAACTAGCGATGTTAATTCTAGAAACTCTGCGACCGTAAATTCAAGATCAAGATCTTCGAATGCCAATACGTCTTCACGATTTAGTTCTGGCAATAGGTCAAATTCGAATACTAACAGCAATGTTAGCAGACCGAGCAATAGCTCTAGAAACCGAAGTTACTCTCCTCCTTCATCGAGGAGTAGTCGAAGTTCTTCAGCGAGGCCATCATCTGGTTCGTCAAGAAGATCAAGCGGATCTGTAGGGAGATCGAGTCGATCTTCTGGATCAAGATCATCAGGATCAAGATCATCAAGTAGATCCAGTTCCGGAAGAAGAGGTAGAAACTAGCAAATAGAAATTAATGATCAAGAAGTATTTAATACTGACACTGTTTGTGTTTGGCAGCATAGGTGTATCTCATGCACAGTATTTTGGAGATGCATTACGATTTAGTAGTAGCAACTATGGGTTGGGAAGCACAGCAAGAATGCAGGCAATAGGTGGTGCTCAAATAGCTTTAGGGGGAGACATTAGCTCTGCTGTATCTAACCCAGCTGGCTTGGGGTTTTTCAACAAAGGAGTATTTGTTTTCACTCCTTCCATGGACTTCATTAGTGCGGATACCGAATACGGTATTCTGAATAATGGAAGTGTTCAGTTTCAAGGATCTGAAGAGACATTTAGAAACAACTTCAATTTTTCAAATATTGGTGCAGTCATCAATTTCACTAAAGGGAGATTTACCGAAGATAAATTCAAAGGGGGATCACTGGCAATAACACTCAATAGAAGTAATACTTTTCATATGACTAGGACGTATGAAGGGGAGAATGGATTTAACTCTATTGTAGATAATATTCTGGCAGACGCGGGATCATTAAGTATAAATCAATTGAATGAATTAGGATTTGCAGCTTTTGACCAATTTCTCATTACTCCAGTCGATGGAGGATATGATGCATTTGTAGGTGGATTTCCAGTTCAGAGAGAAACCATAAAAGAGCGAGGATCTCACTATCAGATGAATATAGCTTGGGGAGGCAACTATGACGATGTATTATATTTTGGAGGTGGAATGGGAGTACAGTTCTTGAATTATAAACAAGAGCGATCTTATGAAGAATTTGATTTCCTACAAGGAGGATCTGATTTAGACTCTTTGAATGCAATTTTTGTTGATGATCAGATTGACGTTAGAGGCAGAGGAATCAACTTCAATGTGGGCTACATCTACAGGCCAGTGGACTTCATTACTATCGGTATGAGCTATACATCTCCAACATTTATGTCATTAGATGAAGAGAGCTTTGTTGACTTGGAGGCCGATTGGGATTCGGGAACTAGCTATACAGAAACAGTGGACGGAGAGACTACCACGTTCGATCTCGGTAACATAGATCCCTATCAGAGTGACCTTTTTGTGAACAATTATAAGCTTCGAACTCCATCTAAAGTGGCGGTTGGGCTTGCAGCATTCATAGGGAAAAGTGGTTTTATAACCGGTGATTTAGAGTTTGTTGATTACACCAGAGCAAACCTAAATTCTGATGATTTTTCTACTTCTTTAGATAATGACTTGATCGAAGATTTATATGAATCTGTGCTCAACATAAGAGTGGGTGGTGAGTATCGAATTGATAACTTTCGCTTAAGGGCAGGCTATGCTTATTTACCAGATCCAATCAAAAATTCCAATTTGCTGGATCGTACAGATTTAACTTTTGGCTTTGGATATCGCACATTTGATTACTTCCTGGATTTTGCTGTGGTATCAACGAAAACTAATCAGGAAGCTGCCCCATATTTTTCGGAATTGAATCAACCTTTGGGACGATCAGATATTAGGAGGACTTCTGTGGCGGTAACCTTCGGACTTAATTTTTAGCTAAAAATTTCAAGAACTTCTTTGTATACCTGGATGGTATGATCTGCTTGATTGTACCATCCTTTCCTTTTTTTGTATAAATCTTTTAGAGAATTTGATTTCATCAGTGGGCGAGTAGTGTCTAATGCTAGCCTTTTTTCTATCTCTAAAATAGGAGTGTCGATGTATATTACTTGTCCGGCTCTTTTCATCGTTTCTAGATTATCAAAAAAGCAGGGAGTACCCCCTCCAGTAGCCATTACAAATGAATCTAAATCACCAATAACTTTTTCTAACTGATACTTTTCAAGTTGGCGAAAGTAGGCTTCTCCTTTCTGTTCGAAAATATCAGAAACAGAAAGTTTTAGTTCTTTTTCAATATCTTGATCTAGATCTACAAATTGAATTCCTAAGTGCACTGAAAGATCCAAACCCATTGTGGTTTTTCCTGCACCGGGAAGCCCTATCAGGAAGATCTTTTGACTCACTGTTGATTTAGAATTTTGATTACATCATCACCAAGAGGAGTGTCATTGTAATGCCACTTTGCAAGGACAACACCATCTTTTAAAAGGATTACTCCAGGATTAGATCTAACCATCGTCTTTAAAACAGTCGCATCTGCAAAATAATATGGAGCACCCAATTGGTTTGCATGCCTGAAAGCTTCAAATTTTTCATAACCCGAAGAAGTCAAAATCCAGATGTCGAACCTTGGGTTCTGGTAGGTCAAGTTTCTTAAGCGATCTATTTTTTTTAAGGACGTTTTTTCAATTTGATGTACGATGATAACCAGCTTGACGCCAGAAAGGAGATCTTCAGTATATTCATTGTCCCCATTCCAAATACTTAAATCGGTGATTTTAGCCGCAGCATCTGGATTTGTCAGCTTGGCTTCTACGTAGGTATATCCTTCATCTGTTGGGTATGTTTCGAATTCAAACTCCTCTCCATCTTTTTCCATGATATAGACATACTTCAAAGGGGCTGAGTTTTCCATCAAGGAAGGAAGATGATTGCCAACTTTATAAGCTCTGAAGTCGATAAAAGGGAGATGTTGAATGGCATATATTGCTATTATCACAAATATGATTGTACTACTAATTATCTTGATGTGACCCAATTTGGCATTTAGCCATTCGTTGTAGCTGTCTTTCTTCCAGAAGATGACTCCTATCAATACCAATAAAATGATGTCTTTATAAAATGACTGCCACGGAGTAAGCTTAATTGCATCGCCAAAGCATCCACAATCAGTTACCTTATTGAAATATGCAGAATAGAAAGTTAGGAATGTAAAAAATACAATCATGGCAAGTAAAATCCATGAAGTAATTTTCATTCTATATCCTATAATCAACGCAATTCCAAGCACCACTTCAAGCACACTTAAAAAGACGCTCAGGAATAGTGCTGCTGGAACAAACCATTCAAAAAATGGTGCAATATCGGACGCAAATACTTGAAAATATTCCTCCAACTTAATAGCTGTGCCGACTGGATCATTGACTTTAATTATTCCTGAAAAAATGAATAGTGCGCCAACAGCGTATCGGGCAAATTCTTTAACAATCTTCATAGTTCTTTCAGTTTTATAAGACAAAACACCGAATAGTTTATCATATCTTGATAGTTGGCATCAATGCCTTCGGAGATGAGCGTTTTCCCTGCATTGTCTTCAATTTGTTTTACTCTCATCAATTTCATCAAGATGATGTCGGTCATAGAACTTACCCTCATTTCACGCCATGCTTCTCCATAATCATGGTTTTTGGCGGAAAGTAAATTCATTGTATCTAGTGCTACTTTGTCATATTTTGGCTCTAGTGTAGAGAATGGAATTTCCATCTCTTCAGTTCCATTTAGTTCCATTTGAATGATAGCAATAATGCAATAGTTGATAATTCCGATAAATTCATTGCTGATGTCTTCGCCAACTTTATTTTCACCTTTTTCCTGTATGGATCTAATTCGTTGCGCTTTAATAAATATTTGGTCTGTGATAGAGGGAAGTCTTAAGATCCTCCATGCGGTACCATAATCTTTCGTTTTTTTAGCAAAAATCTCTTTACATTCAGAAATGATCTCTTTGTATTGCTGCTCGGTTTCTTGTCTCATGTAATTTTACTCACCAATTGAGAGTTAACATTCAAATTTGTCTCTATAAAGTCAGTACCTGAATTTTGGCTCTGTGACTATTTACAAGACAGGCAAAACTAATTCATTGAGCACCAAACATACCATCAATGTCAACGGAGAAATAATTGACCTATCCTCACCTAAGGTAATGGGTATAATTAACGTCACTCCAGACTCATTTTTTACTGGAAGCAGAAAGACTGGTTTGGCGGAGATTCTAAGAACTTCAGAGAATATGCTAAAAGAAGGTGCTACTTTCCTTGATGTTGGTGGGTATTCTTCTAGACCTGGTGCTGAGGATATATCAGAGGATGATGAGATTGACCGAGTCATTCAGCCGATTGAAGCAATAAGAAAAGAATTTCCAAACGCAATCATATCTGTAGATACTTTCCGTTCTAAAGTAGCAAAGAATGCAGTCGAATTTGGTGCTGACATAGTTAATGACATCTCAGGTGGAAATTTGGATGAAAATATGCTTGCCATGGTAGCTGAATTGGGGGTTCCTTATATAGCAATGCATATGAAAGGAAATCCTCAAACCATGAAAGAATTGACTGAGTATGATGATCTTTTGAAGGACGTACTGAAATATTTCTCTTCAATTCTAAATCGTTGCAACCAGTTAGGCATAAAAGATGTCCTAATAGACCCTGGATTCGGATTTGCCAAGACTGCCAAACAGAGTTTTGAGATAATGAAAAAACTTGATCATCTTCATTACCTCGGTAGACCTTTGTTAGTTGGTGTGTCACGTAAGTCTATGATCTATCGAACACTGAATTTGACCGCTGAAGAAGCTTTGAATGGCACAACGGTATTAAATACCGTAGCTTTGTTAAAAGGTGCTGCCATACTTCGTGTACATGATGTAAAAGAAGCTAACGAAGCAGTAGAACTTTTAAATCACCTGAATTGACACTTGCATTTCAAATAGGGTTTTTAGAAATAAGCTGGAAGGATGCGCTAGACATTACTTTAGTGACAATTCTATTGAGTCAGGTTTACAAACTGATGAAAGGAAGTGTAGCTATCAAAGTATTTGTTGGTTTCCTGGCTATCTACTTGATATACCTAGTGGTAAGTGCGCTTCAAATGGAGCTGTTAAGTACTATTCTAGGTCAATTTATGGGTGTTGGAGTATTAGCTGTAATTATCCTATTCCAACAAGAAATTAGAAAATTCCTGTTGCTCGTTGGACGTACCAATATTTTTGAAGAAGGTAAATTTTTCACTAGCGTAAGATTCTGGACGCAAAATGGCAATGTAAAGCGTGCGAATATTACCCCAATTGTAGAAGCCGTAAAATCACTAGCAGGGTCAAGTACTGGAGCGCTAATCGTCCTTTCTGAAGATTCTCCGCTTAAATTTTATGCGGAATCAGGAGATGCGATGGATTCTCTATTATCTAAGCGTCTTCTTTTGGCAATATTCAACAAGTATAGTCCTTTGCATGATGGTGCCGTAATCGTACATAAAGACAGAATTGTGGCTGCTCGTTGCATACTTCCTGTGACAGAACAAGAGATTTCTGCTCAGCATGGACTTAGACATAGGGCAGGACTTGGTATGTCTGAGAATACGGAGACATTTGTAATTGTTGTCTCCGAAGAAACAGGTCAGATCTCAGCCATGCAAAATGGTGAGATCATGCACAATATTTCGGCACAAGAACTCCGCAAGCAAATCAATAAGTATCTACACGAGCCAAAAGATCAGAAAAAGGAGAAGGAGAAAAAAGAAGCAGAAGTTGAAATCAAAGAAGAGGTTGCATAATAAAATCCCCACTGAGATGTGAGGATTCTAAAGTGTTTCTTGCTTAGCTAATTACTCCTAATTCTTTGCCTACCTCCGTAAACGCTTGGATAGCCTTATCTAAATGATGTCGCTCATGTACAGCAGATATTTGGACTCGTATTCTAGCTTCATCTTTTGGTACCACTGGGAAGTAGAATCCAATTACGTAAATTCCTTTTTCAAGAAGTTTGGCGGCCATTTCCTGTGATAGCTTTGCATCATATAGCATGATAGGTACTATTGGATGTTCACCAGGTTTGATGTCAAAGCCAGCGGCTGTCATTTGTTCTCTAAAGTACTTGGTGTTGTCTTCTAATTTGTCACGTAATTCAGTGGTCTCACTGAGCATGTCTATTACTGCAATTGAGGCTCCTGTTATTGAAGGTGCGAGTGTGTTAGAGAATAAATATGGTCTTGAGCGTTGGCGTAGTATATCAACTATTTCCTTTCTGGCAGCTGTAAACCCTCCGGAAGCACCACCCAAAGCTTTACCCAAAGTCCCTGTGATAATATCTACTCTGTCCATACAATCTCTGTATTCATGCACGCCTCTTCCTGTTTTACCCACAAATCCAGTAGAATGACATTCATCAGTCATCACGAGTGCATCATATTTATCAGCAAGGTCACAAATTTTGTCTAGCTGTGCGATTGTCCCATCCATGGAGAATACGCCATCAGTAACAATGATTTTGACTTTGGCTTCCGAGGCAGCCTTGAGTTGCTCTTCCAAATCAGCCATGTCATTGTTTTTGTACCTGTATCGCTTTGCCTTACATAATCTCACTCCATCTATGATGGAAGCATGATTTAACGAGTCGGAGATGATTGCATCTTCAGGTCCAAGTAGGGGTTCAAAAACTCCTCCATTTGCATCAAATGCTGCGGCATAAAGGATGGTATCTTCCATGCCAAGGAATTCGGATATTTTTTGTTCTAATTCCTTGTGTATATCCTGTGTGCCACAAATGAACCTTACTGAGGACATACCAAATCCATGAGTATCGATAGTAGCCTTAGCTGCCTCTATTACTTTGGGGTGAGACGACAATCCCAAGTAGTTATTTGCACAGAAGTTTACTACTTCTGATCCATCTTGAAGTGTGATATCCGCAGATTGAGGTGAAGCAATTATTCGTTCCTTTTTATATAAACCTGCTTCTTTAATTTCTTCTAGCTCTTGTTCTAATCTTGGCTTTAATGATTTGTACATATCAGCTTGTTTTCGGTTTTAATGGTTTTATTTTCGGTCGCATTGCTTTTGGAGCTGTTGCCTTCTTCGTATCAACGTTCTCTTCCAATAGATAAGCTCTGCGAATTTTATTTATGAGAAATAACTTTTGTTGGGTGAAGCTCTCTGGGTGCATCTGATCAAAGATTTTTAGAAATTCCTCATACTGAGCTGGTTCTGCATGCTTATACTTAGCAGAATCGATTTTCTTTTCAGATAGGTATTCATCAAACTTCATGGGAGGCAAATTTAATAGAAGCAAGTTTTCCGATGGCGTGTAAATTTGCATTCCCGAAACTGGATTTAAACAACAATTTACCCCATGGATAAAATCCTTATTATTGGCGCTTGTGGACAGCTTGGAACAGAGCTGACATTGAAGCTACGTGAACTGAAAGGAAAAGACAATGTAATAGCATCTGACATTCTGGATGAGCCGATAGCATTGTTGAGTGACGGTCCATATGAAAAGCTCAATATTATGAATAAGGAGTCTTTTCAGATTATTCTTGAAAAGTATGACATTAAGCAAGCATACCATTTAGCAGCTGTACTTTCTGCAAAAGGAGAACAGAATCCTCATTTTGCTTGGCAATTGAATATGGAAAGCCTTCTCACAGTCTTGGAAGCAGGAAAAAATCAATTAGAAAAAATTTACTGGCCAAGTTCAATTGCAGTTTTTGGGCCAGATACTCCAAAAGAAAACACACCTCAGAATACCATCATGGGGCCGAATACAGTTTATGGTATTTCTAAATTGGCAGGTGAGCGATGGTGTGAATATTATCACGAGCAATATGGTGTAGATGTTAGAAGTTTGAGATATCCAGGACTGATAGGCTACAAGGCATTACCGGGTGGAGGCACGACTGACTATGCAGTTGATATCTTTCATAAGGCCATAGCAGGTGAAAATTATGAATGCTTTTTGTCTGAAAATACCTCATTACCTATGATGTATATGGATGATGCTGTCAAAGCCACCATAGATTTAATGGAAACAGACCAGCAGAATGTGAAAGTTCGTAGCTCATATAACCTTGCGGCTATGAGTTTTACACCCGCAGAAATTGCTAAGGAAATACAAAAACACTATCCTGATTTTGAAATTAGTTACAATCCGGATTTTCGTCAAAAGATAGCTGATAGCTGGCCGGGAAGTATCGATGATAGCGTAGCAAGAAACAATTGGGGCTGGCAGCACTCCTTTGGATTGAAAGAACTAACTGAAGTCATGATCAGCAATTTGAGGAAAGAAATTGTTTTTGATTAAGGCATTTTTGTCCTTTCTTTCCGGCTGAAAAACCAAGCAACCATGGAATCTTACGAAAATTTGGCCCTTGATTTAGTTGATGGAGTTTTAACAATCACTGTCAATAGAGAAAGCAAGATGAATGCGTTAAATCGAGCGACGATGCTCGAAATCAAAGACGCATTTCAATATGTTCAAGATAACCCGAAAGATATTCGTGGTGTGATATTGACCGGCGCAGGTGAAAAAGCATTCGTTGCAGGTGCAGACATCAGTGAATTTACAGGCTTAAGCGAAATGCATGCAAGAAAATTTGCTGAAGAAGGTCAGGAAATTTTTCAGTCGATCGAAGATTGCCACACACCAGTTATTGCTGTTGTAAATGGTTTTGCATTGGGCGGGGGATGTGAGCTTGCAATGTCTGCGCACATGAGAGTAGCTGTAAGCGCCGCAAAATTTGGTCAACCAGAAGTAAACCTTGGCCTGATACCTGGATACGGAGGAACACAACGTTTAACGCAGCTAATAGGTAAAGGTCGGGCATTCGAATATCTAATGAGTGCTGACATGTTATCAGC
>CAZWLS010000147.1:0-9786 GCA_964634415.1 uncultured Roseivirgaceae bacterium
AAAATGATATTTAAGATCAAATATCATTTTAAATTTTGAAAAAAAATTAAAAAAAAAAACAAAAAAGAAGAAAAAAAGAGCTAAGGATGAATCTAGCTCTTTTTTTCTTCTTTTTTGGTTTTTCTTCTACTTCTTCGTCATCATTGAAAATGATATTGAAGATCCAATATCCTAATATTGAGACTACACCTGCTATCAAAGCAATTTTTCCAACGCGCATAGCTTTCTCCTTCAATTCATCCGAATCAGAATCTAACTGTAATTTGATTTTTCTTTCTCGTGCCTCTAAGGAACGGACTCTATCTTCAATCGATACTTTCTTGCTCATACTTTGCTTCTTCAATTTTCATAATCATTGCCTCGATCCACTTTTGCAACTTCTTAGTTTTCAGTAGTAGGACTATTAATATAATTACAAGCAAGTAGGCGCCTGCGATTATCAAGTATCCCCAAAAGGCACTATTTAAACTTTGATTTATTATCTCAGCAAATGCATAACTTAAAAAGAACAAAAAGAATAGCGAGAATAAACCAAGCATCGAAATAGCGATTACTCCAGAGAGCATTCGAGCAACCTTAGCGATTATTTTAAGCTTTATCTGCTCAGTTTTTACTTCAATGAATTCTATGATATTATCAATCACCTGTCTTGCGGATGATGCCATGTTAGCTTTGTTTAATCACAAAACTAATCCTCTACCTTCACTTCTATAGAATCTGAGCCTTTTTCTGAGGACTGAGATATATAAATTAGTGTAAATGGCAGTAAGAAAAATGCCATGAATATATATGCAAAGCCGATTAATCGTGCTTGTGTAGTCAGTAGCCCCATTTTCTTTGCCAGGTAGACTGGTACTTGTGATAAATAAGGCATAAAAAAGAATACAATAACACCAATCAGGTTAAAAAGTAGGTGAACGATTGCTAAGCTAATTGCTGCTTCAGATTGAAAAATAGCAGCGAGTAATGCTGTGATTGTCGTTCCAATATTTGCACCCATAATGAATTGGAATGCTTTTTTCACCTTTACCTTGCCAGTGGCAACAAGAGGCACAATCAAGGACGTTGTCAATGAACTAGATTGTGCAACCGAAGTAATTATTAACCCCCAACCAAAGGCACGAAATTTATTTTTGAAAACAACATTTTCAAATCGGTCCTTGGTGCGTCCAATTAGGATTTTATAAAGCCACTTAGATATAAACTTGATACAAGCAAATAGCAGTAAAATTCCAATTAGCAATGAAATAATAGGGCCAAGGGTACTCAATATCCAATCAGTAGAAGTTTCAAATATGGATGTGAACCCAAATGATCCTTGATTTTTCATCCCTGATCTGCCTGTTACGTGTATTGCGGAAGAGATGTAGGCACTTCCTCTTTCCAAGAAATTATATTTTACTTCAAGAGGAAAAAGTAAGATTACTGTTAAAATATTGAAGAAGTCATGTGAAGTTCCGGCTGCAACGGCTCTTTTAAACTCCTTATGCTTGGAGATGTAGCTCATTGAAATAATGGTGCTAGTTATTGTTGTACCAACATTGGCACCCAATACAATCGGAATTGCGTTTTGGAGACTTATAGCTCCTGAAGCTACCGCTGCAACAGCTATTGAAGTTGTTGTAGAACTGCTCTGAAGCAATGCAGTAGATAAAAGTCCAATGAAAAGCCCGATAAACGGATTAGCGGTAACATTGGAAATGTTATCAACCATACCTCCAGTTATTGATCCAATGGAAACACCCATCAATTCAATTGAAAGGAGGAAAAAGAGAATCGAGATGAAAATCACGACCGCTTTTGTAAGTATTGATTGGTATGTCTGCTGATTCATGTTTGTTGACAAGATTTTCCCTTCAATCATTATTTCTTGCTTTCCTCCTTCAACTCTTTTTCCTTCTCACCAGTCATGGCTTCAGAAACATTTATTGCATGATCACCTATTTTCTCTGCTAGGTGAAACAAGTCCTTATACCAACCATCTCTTTGTGGGTCATATTTTTCTTTTTCAATTGCTTTGGTGAGCTCTTTTCTTAATGAGTCTCTAAGTGAATTGATTTTTCCTTCTACTAAAACGGCTGTTTCAAGCGACTTATCTTTCTCTGTAGAATCTAGATTGTGATGCATTATTCCCAATGCCTCTTGTACCAACCCGACAATCTCCTGAAGACTCTTTATTTGTTTGTTTTTAAATTTTTTCTCACTCTTAAACAACCTCTGAACGTCTCTAGACATTTGGAAAAACAGATCCCCAATACGTTCAAGGTCGTTGACTGAACTTAAAAGACTAGCCACTTTGATGGAGCTAGAATCACTAAGAGTTCCTTGAGCGGAAACTTTCATCAGGTATTCACCAATTTCATGCTCCATTCGATCAGTCATCAATTCGAAATCTCTGATTTTTTTAAGAAGCTTATTTTGCTTTTTAGGTTTTTCCTCAACGATAAGATCTTGAAATTGCTTTGACATTTTAATTGTCAATTCGCCCATTCGTACAGTTTCTTTGCGAGCTTCTTCAATAGAAAATTCAGCCGTATTCATTAACCCAGTACTGATGTACTCTAGAGAGAATTCGTCTTCTCCGGTAGATTTTATTGCTTTGGTAACTGTTCTTGCTATGAAATTGACAAACCAGACCAGTAGCAACGTATTCAAAATATTGAATGTAGAGTGGAATATAGAAAGTGCAATCGGAATACTTGCAGCTGAAGTAAATGGAGATGCAGTCCCATTTGATACTAAATACCAATCGACCAGGTTAATTGCTGGTCGAATTAGAATTAGAATCCAGATCACACCAAAAATGTTGAAAATTAGATGGGAAAGCGCCGCTCTCTTTGCATGAACATTTCCTACTAATGCAGCAAGGTTGGCAGTGATGGTCGTACCTATGTTTTCACCGAGCACCATAGCAGCTGCAAGTTCGAATGGAATCCATCCATTATTTGCCATTACTAATGTGAGCGCCATAGCGGCACTTGACGATTGCACAACAACTGTGACGCATGTGCCAATTAAGACAAAGAGTAAAATGGATAAATAACCCAGGTCAGTATACCGACTTAAGAATTCTAATATTTGCGGATTTGAATTAAGATCAGGGACTGAATCTTTTAGTAAAGAGAGCCCCATGAAGAGCAATGCAAATCCAACCATCACTTCACCCCAAAACTTTAATTTTTCACGGTTGAAGAACATCAGAGGAAATCCAAATGCAATAATTGGGAGCGCGTATGTTGCAATTTTTACTTTGAATCCAACTATTGATATAAGCCATGCAGTTATGGTTGTTCCAATATTGGCGCCCATTATGACACCTATGGATTCTGTTAAAGACAATAGTCCGGCATTGACGAAGCTTACCACTAATACGGTAGTCGCTGATGATGATTGAACTAAACTGGTGATTGTAAAACCTGTAAAAACTCCTTTAAATCGATTAGAGGTCATCGAGCTAAGAATGCTTCTCATTTTAGCTCCTGCCACTTTTTGAATTCCTTCACTCATGACCTTCATGCCATAAATGAAAAATCCAAGTGCGCCAAGGAGATTTAAAAGTTCAAACAATCCGTACTGCATATCTTCAGATAATTTGCCGCAAAGGTAAAAATCTTATGTGTCGTATGTATTATCTCAAGATTTATAAAATTCTCCTAAGAATAACTAAAGTGGTTGTGTTGGTAATATTGGGGTAATGTAGGATTAACGCCATTTCCTACAGTGAGCAATAGGTAAAATGCTCTAGTCGTTTAATTCATAGATGGCCAAGTAAGACATGAGACCCATTCCTGTTTTTAGTGCGTTTTCATCAATATTGAAAGTAGGAGTATGCACACCTGAAGTAATTCCTTTACTTTCGTTTCTAGTGCCTAATCGATAAAAGCATCCAGGCACTTCATGCGTATAAAAAGCAAAGTCTTCTGCCGCCATCCAAAGATCTAGCTCAACAACATTCTCGTCGCCCATGTAATCCTTGGCGGCTGCAATATTCTTAATTGTGTATTGTTCATCATTTACCAAGAATGGGTATCCTGGTGCTATATGAACTTCACATGATCCTCCCATAGCTTGAGCTATTGAGGTTGAAATATCTCTTACTTTTTGAAGGGCTTCTTTCCTCCAAACTTCATCGAAGGTTCTAAAAGTACCGTCGATTTTCACTTCATTGGGTATTACATTATTGACATTGCCGCCTTCAATTTTACCAAAAGAAAGAACCGAAGGAATTTTTGGATTGGCTATTCTGCTTACAATTTGTTGGAGCGAAACTATTATTTGACCTGCAATCGCAATAGGATCAACAAACGTTTCTGGCATTGCAGCATGTCCTCCTTTTCCTTTGATAGTGAGATATATCTCATCTGCACTTGCCATATATTTTCCAGGTCTAAATCCAACTTTTCCTTCAGGTATTAGAGGCATAACGTGCTGACCTAGTATCCTATCTGGCACCGGATTTTCAAGAACCCCTTCTTTTATTAGGATAGAGGCACCTCCAGGAGATTTTTCCTCAGCGGGTTGAAAAATAAATTTAATGGTGCCTTTGAAATGATCAGTAAGCTGAGATAAGATTTTTGCAACACCTAGCAGATTTGAAGTATGCACGTCATGCCCGCATGCATGCATTACACCATCATTTTTTGACTTATATGAAACGTCATTAGCTTCTAGAATTGGTAAGGCATCAATATCTGCCCTTAAGGCAATGGTTTTGCCCGGTTTATGTCCTTCTAGGCAAAATGTAATGCCAGTATCGGCTATTCTCTCGAAATTTGTAATACCGAATTCACTAAGCTTATTTTCAATGAAATTTGCCGTCTCATATTCTTGAAATGACAATTCTGGATTGGCATGAATGTGCCTGCGTATCTCGAGTATTTCTTCGAAATATTCCTCTGAAAGCGATTTTATTTTTTGAATAAGATCACTCATACTTGATCAAAAATCTTTCTGGGAGAAGCAAGGCTCTTGGGAATTCTTCTTTGACTTGCTGATGAACACGATTTGCTTTTAAACGATTTATGAATTTTCCAGCCTTTACCCGAAAATTTGGTTGATGGTACGAAACTTTCGGTTCTAGTTCTGGATAGAATGCACTCATTTTTGATCGAGCCCTGTTCGCATCTTCTCTACTGTTGCCAGAATAAACTTGAATGATATACCCATCTATATATTTTCCTTCTCTATTCTGTTCAAAAGCGACTTTAGATATACTATCCAGTTCTTGCTTAATATGACCAGTTAGTGGTTTATAAGGTTCTGTTTTTACTTCTTGCTCCTCATTGTTTCCTTCTTCACTTTCTGACTGGATCATAACCGGACGATGAATTCCTAAATCCTCAGAATATGATCCTGTAGAACCAGTAGGGGTCGTTGCTTTACATGCACCTAAAATAAATAATATGATCAGTCTATTAGCACGCATTTATTATTCTTAATATCTTCTTCTACCGTCTTGAATTTAACATCTTTTTTTACAGAACCGTCAGCATATTGCACATTTACTCGTTGGTTTCTGCTAGCAACTTTTTGTGATTGAACAGGTTTTGTTTGTTGCTGTACTGGAGGTCTATTACCGCCTTCAGGCCCTGCGAGTGCTGATCTACTCTCGTCTTTTTGCTCCTTGTAATTCCTTGTGGTTCGTTGCTTTTGAGCTGCCTGTACATCATCGGCTTGTTCAACAGGGATTTCTGCTTTCATTAGGAATGAAATAGTTTCTTCATTGACTTTGCCAATAAATCTCTTGAACATTTCGAAACCTTCAAACTTGTAAATAAGCAGCGGGTCTTTTTGTTCATATTGTGCATTTCTTACACTCTGTCGCAGATCGTCCATGTCTCTAAGGTGTTCTTTCCAAAGAAGATCAATCGTGGCTAGCGCGATCATTTTCTCCATCTCGAGAATAACCTCATTACCTTCTGTTTCAACTGTCTTTTTAAGATTTACAGAAGTTCCAATTTGCTTTTTACCATCGGTAAATGGCACCAATACATTTTCAAGAGTTGCTCCTCTTGTCAATTCTAATTGTTTGAAAATTGGTAAAGCTTTGTTTTTAATCAGCTGATTTTTTTGACCATAATTTTCAAGCGCTGCCTGATAAAGCTTGTCAGCTAAAGTGTTTTCATCACTTTTTTCAAGTTCCTCTTGAGTAATGTTGAAGTCTAAACCTAAGACTGAAATTGCATTTAATTTGAGGCTGTCTAGATCATTTTGACCTTTAGCATTAAATGCAATATCCTCACAAGTCTCCAACAACATGTTAAGGATATCCAATTCGAGTCGCTCCCCATATAGTGCATTTTTCCTACGCTTGTAGATAACTTCCCGCTGACTGTTCATAACATCATCATATTCGAGAAGATTCTTACGAATGGCAAAGTTGTTTTCTTCAACTTTCTTTTGCGCTCGCTCAATGGACTTTGTAATCATGCCGTGCTGAATAACTTCTCCTTCTTGAAGGCCCAGCCTATCCATGATTTTTGCCACACGATCTGACATGAACAATCGCATTAGGTTATCCTCAAGCGAAACGTAAAATTGAGATGAGCCCGGATCACCCTGCCTCCCTGATCGACCTCTAAGCTGTCTGTCTACACGTCGCGATTCATGCCTTTCAGTACCAATAATTGCAAGTCCGCCGGCTTCTTTTACCTCGTCGGTCAATTTAATGTCTGTACCACGCCCTGCCATATTGGTTGCGATGGTTACTGCACCTGGCTTCCCAGCTTCGGCAACAACATCTGCTTCCTTAGCGTGTTGTTTAGCATTCAGAACTTGATGTTTGATATTTCGCATCTGGAGCATTCTACTTAGAAGCTCAGATATTTCCACAGATGTTGTACCCACCAACACTGGCCTTCCAGCCTTTGTTAATTCAACAACTTCTTCTGCTACTGCATTAAACTTTTCACGAATGGTTTTGTAAACCTTATCGTTCTCATCTTTTCTTGCAATTGGCTTATTGGTTGGGATCACTACAACGTCCAACTCATAAATGTCCCAAAATTCTCCTGCCTCTGTCTCCGCAGTACCTGTCATACCCGCGAGCTTATGGTACATTCTAAAGTAATTCTGAAGCGTAATGGTTGCATAAGTTTGAGTTGCGTCCTCAACCTTAACATTTTCTTTTGCTTCAATTGCCTGATGCAATCCGTCAGAATAACGACGGCCTTCCATGATACGACCCGTCTGCTCATCAACGATTTTTACCTTGGCATCCATCACCACATATTCAGTATCCTTTTCATACATACAGTATGCTTTGAGAAGTTGATTTACTGAATGGATTCGCTGACCTTTTACATTGTAGTCGCGGATGATTGATTCTTTCTTTTGTAGCTTGTCTGATTCAGAGATAGCTTCATCTTTTTCAAGTTTGGCTATTTCATCTCCAATGTCTGGAAGGATAAAGAAATTAGCATCTTCACCTTCGCCTGTAATCAAGTCGATTCCTTTTTCAGTAAGATCGATGCTGTTTATTTTCTCATCTATCGTAAAGTAAAGAGGCTCATCTGCCTCAGGCATTCTTTTTTGATTGTCTGCCAAATAGATGTTCTCTGTTTTCTGTAAAATCTGTTTGATTCCAGTCTCACTCATGAACTTGATGAGCGGTTTACTTTTCGGCAACCCTCTAAAAGCTCTAAATAGAGAGAGACCAGCTTCAGCTTCATTGCCTTCTTTTATAAGTTTTTTAGCTTCATTAAGATAATCAGAAACCAATTTTCTTTGCGCATCAACAAGCCGTTGTATTCTTGGTTTTAAATCATAAAACTCATGTTCATCTCCTTTGGGAATTGGTCCTGAAATAATCAACGGTGTACGCGCATCATCGATCAGTACCGAGTCAACTTCATCTACCATTGCATAATGGTGCTTTTTCTGAACCAGTTCTTCCGGACTTCTAGACATATTGTCTCTCAGATAGTCAAAGCCGAATTCATTGTTGGTACCATAAGTAATGTCAGCCATGTAGGCATTTCTTCTCTCCGGAGAATTTGGTTGATGATTGTCGATACAATCAATCTTCAAGCCGTGGAATTCGAAAATTGGCGCATTCCACTCTGAATCTCTTCTTGCCAGGTAATCATTTACAGTAACGATGTGAACACCTCTCTCTGCTAATGCATTTAGGTATGCCGGAAGTGTTGCTACAAGCGTTTTACCCTCTCCAGTTTGCATCTCAGCGATCTTGCCCTGATGAAGTACGACGCCACCAATTAGTTGCACATCATAGTGCACCATATTCCAAACGACCTCATTTCCTGCAGCAATCCATTTGTTTTTCCAAGTTGCCGTTTCTCCGCTGATTTCAACGTTATTTTTTCGAGCAGCTATTTCTTTATCATGCTGAGTAGCCTGGACTACTATTTTTTCATTCTCCGCAAAACGACGTGCTGTTTCTTTCACCACCGCAAAGCCAACTGGCAAAATGTCCATAAGGACTTTTTCCAGTTCAACATCTCGATCACTTTCAAGCTTGTCAATTTGTCCGAAAATATCTTCTTTTTGATGAACGTCTAATGATGTATCGTCCTCTACTTGTTTATGAAGTGCTGCAATTTCATCATCAATTTCTTTCAATCGATCTTTAATGATCCCTTTGAGTTCTTCAGTCTTTCCTCTTAATTCATCATCAGTTATGCTTTTAAGTTTGTCAAACTCAGCATTTATTAGACCGACATAGGGGGTGAGTTCTTTGAGGTCCTTCTCCGTCTTTGTGCCAAAAATCTTGGCAAATCCCTTCGTAATAGAATCTAGCATTGAAAAATTTTATTTTAGGCTTTTAACGCCATCAAGTTTTAAAATTTAGCCTTTTATATAAGCCTTAAAGTTATAATGGATTAATGTAAGAGCGATTAGATTGTTACACTTCCTTCAAACACTTTTTCTGCCGGTCCTGAGAGCCAAACATCTGTAAACGAATCTCCCTCACGTTTAAATGAGACACTTAATTCGCCGCCCATCGTTTGAATTCGAACGGGACTTTCAAGCCCAAGTTCTCCTGCCATTATTCCAACAGCAGTTGCTCCAGTACCGCAACTCAGCGTTTCATCTTCAACACCTCTTTCATACGTCCTGATTTTCACTCTGTCTTGCAAAAGCTGTGCAAAATTGACATTTGTGCCATTATGTCGTGAATAGGTAGATGAGTTTCGAATCTTTCTGCCTTGATTGACAATATCTTCTTCTAATACATCTTTTGAAATAACAATGTGATGCGGAGACCCTGTATCAACAAACCACTCATTGTCATTGATTTTTTCTCTTTCTTTTACATCAAAAAGTTGAAAATGGATTTTGCCATCTTGTATTTTGATCTGGTGGATACCATCAGTGGTTTCAAATGTGGCTTTCACACCGACGATGCCTAGGCTTTTTGCAAATGCAAATCCACATCGAGATCCATTTCCACAAAGACTTTGTGAGCCATCTGAATTAAAATAGACCATTCTGTAGTCAAGATCAGGATGATTTTGAATCAAGATCAATCCATCGGCGCCGATTCCAAAACGACGATCGCACAATTTTTGAATCAATGAATCATTTACTGGAAATGACTCATTTCTGTCATCTATTATGATGAAGTCATTACCTGTGCCTTGATATTTTGTGAAGTGTAGCTCCATTTGAAGTTAAAATTAAGCAGGAGCGAAGGGTTGAAACAAAAATCCCTCACCATTTGGTGAGGGATTTGGAAATTTATTTTTTGACCAGCTTCTCTTTAATACGATCAGCTTTTCCTTTTCTGCGTCTCAAGTAATAAAGCTTAGCTCTTCTTACTTTACC
>CAZWLS010000148.1:0-5172 GCA_964634415.1 uncultured Roseivirgaceae bacterium
TAGCTGCGATGATGCATTTAGCGAGAATATTAGCAACAAAGGAACTGGAAAGAGACGTGGTTTTTATCGGTATGTCCGGTGAAGAAAAAGGGCTTTGGGGCTCTAACTATTTCACCAAGAATGCAACTGTAGATTTATCCAAAGTCAACTTCATGATCAATATGGACATGGTTGGAAGGCTTGATAAAGAAAAAGGTCTTGCAGTGAATGGGACAGGCACCTCTCCTATCTGGAACTGGCTGCTAGACGAAGTAAACAGCGACAGTATTAAACTTATCAAAAGTGAGTCCGGTGTAGGTCCTTCTGATCATACCTCTTTTTACTTACAAGACATTCCTGTACTACATTTCTTCACAGGACAGCATTCAGATTATCATAAACCAGGAGACGACATTGAAAAGCTGAATATCGAAGGAATTTTGTATGTAGCAGACATGATAGAAAGCATGATCACCTTAATGGATGATGATGAAAAAATAGCTTTCACCAAAACCAAAGACTCATCTGATAATCCACGATTCACCGTTACACTTGGTGTAGTTCCTGATTACATGTTCGATGGCAGTGGTATGCGAATTGACGGCGTTAGTGAAGACAAGCCTGCGATTAAAGCTGGCATTCAAAAAGGAGATGTCGTTATTCAACTGGGAGATAGTACCGTCTCAGATATGATGAGTTACATGCAAGCGTTATCTTCGTTCGAGAAGGGCGATAAAACCAAAGTTATTGTCGATCGAAATGGAGAAAGCCTCGAATTTGATATTGAGTTTTAATCATTTTTACAATTGGCTAGTGGTAAATTAAAGTTGGTCTGTTGTGGGTAATATAATCGACAAGATCATGCGAAGAACACTATTTTTTTTACTCACTATTTTCACATTAAGTATCTCAGCACAAGGATTGCGAGAACTTTATCAAGAAGGGGTAAAAGCTTACGAGGAGGAGAATTATGAGCTTTTTACTAACAAGATGCTCGCAATAGATGCGATGAGACCAAATTATCCTGCAGTTGTTTACAATATTGCCGCTGGATATGCACTGACAGACAAGCCAAAAATGGCACTAGAAGTTCTAAACAAGTACATCCTCATGGATGCTACGCGAGATTTCACCCAGGACAAAGACTTCAACTCTATCAAAGAATTACCCGCTTTTGCAAGTATTCAAGAACGTCAAAAAGAGCTTACTGCCACACTAGGACTTTCAAAATCAATGGAGTATTCCGTTTATGAATCACACCCCGAATCAATTACCTATTCAAAAAAGCAAAAAGCCTTTTTCATTGGAGGTGTAAGGGATGGAAACATTTGGAAAATAGAAGAAGGCAAAGAACCACAACTATGGGCGGAGTCTGTTAAAAACTCATGGTCGGTAATGGGGCTAGAAGTATCTTCCGATGAAAAGACCTTATGGGTTTGTACTTCTTCAATGAGTTATTATGAAGACTATGACCAAAGTGAGGAAGGTTTTGCAAGCGTTCTGAAGTATGACATAAAAAATGGAAAGCTGTTAGAAACCTATGCACTTCCCGGAGGACATAATTTTGGGGACCTTATTTCAGACAAGAAAGGCAACATCTATATTTCTGATGGCACTGCAAATATCTTATATAGGATATCTGAAGATAAAGGCAAGCTAGAAACTTATCTCGATCTGTCAGAAAAAGTGTTTAACCTACAGGGATTAAGCTTGGATGAAAAAAGAAATGTGATGTATCTCAGCGATTACATTGACGGCATTTACCGACTTGACCTTTCTACCAAAGCACTAGAAAAATTGGAAATCAAAGCTGAGGATATCCTTATTAAAGGAATAGACGGACTATACTATTATGATAACACACTATTAGGCCTACATAACGGAACAAATCCAAATCGTGTAATCAAGTATACATTGGCAGAAGATGGGAAAAGCATTACGGGCAAACAAGTAATTGCGCAAGGAGGCCAGTTAGGAGAGCCAACCCAAGGTGTCTGGTTAAATAGTGAGTTCTATTTCATTATGAATAGTCCATGGGGAGCATATGATCGGGATGGTAATTTCGAACCATCAGTAGAAAAACTAAATATTGGGGTTATTAAATAGTCCATTCACTCTAGTTTTATTCGTCTAACGCATATGAAAGAATATTTGATCATAATTGCTGCAGACAATAAACGTGGGCTTTCTCAATCTGAGGAACAACATTGTATTCAAGAGTATGGCAAATGGGCCGCTCAATTAGCAGAAAAACACGTTACTGCCAGACGTCTATCGTTAGATGAAGGAGTTTTCGTACCTAAAAAAAAATCTTTGACAACAGATGGACCTTTTATTGAAGCAAAAGAGTTGATAGCAGGCATTGTTTTGATTGAAGCAGATTCAATTGCTAAAGCAAAGGAGGTGGCTTCTTCTTGCCCTCTAAACGAATATTTTCATTTGTATGTGAAAGAGACTAACTGATTATTAGTCTCTTTCACTTCTTTTCATTTCCATTATAAGGCTAGCTAAAGCCAATATTCGTGCAACCTTGAATAAAATTCGCACGTTGTACTATGCATTAACAAGTACCATACAATACAATCATTGTAAACCTTTGGTGCAACCTTTTGTCTTTAGGATGCATCAAACCACTAAAGGAAACCTAAACTCAACAACTTATGACACGACTAATGAATTACCTAAAACTTACCGGAACAGTCTTCGGTACCATGCTTTTTCTATGCGTACAAGCACAGGATGAAGGTTTTATCTATGGAAAAGTGACTACAGAAGATGGTGACACCTACGAAGGGCCTCTTCGATGGGGAAAAGAAGAAGTGTATTGGACTGACATGTTTAATGCTTCTAAAAAAGAAAACAAAAATTTGGACTATCTATCTAACAGAGAGCTTGATGAGCTTGAAGACAGATACGACGATAACCGAAATAATATTGTATCCAGATTTGTAAATATTACATGGGATGATAATAACAACGGTCGATTCGTTCACGAATTCTCCACGCAATTTGGCAATTTAAAATCCCTAGAAATCCGATCTAACGATCGTGTAGAGGTAGAATTAAAGAACGGAGATTATATCAGAGTAGATGGCAGCGGATACAATGATGTTGGAGCTAAAATCACTATTCTGGATAAAGAATTAGGTAAAGTACGACTTTCTTGGGGTAACCTTGAGAGAATCGACTTCCTCCCTACTCCGGCGAATCTTGATCAGAAATTCGGAGAGCCACTTTATGGTACTGTAGTTTGTGATTTAGGTGAATTTACAGGCTATGTTCAGTGGGATCACGACGAACGTGTGGGCACGGACATTTTGGACGGTGAAGAAGATGGAGATGATTATGAAATCGCGTTTGATAAAATTCAATCCATCGAAAAGGATGGCTATAGCAGCAGCCTTGTTGAACTTAAGTCTGGTCGCACATTGGATTTAAGAGGAACTAACGACGTTGATGACGACAATAAGGGAATTATCGTAACGGTTAAAGGACTAGGCCGTGTCGATATTGACTGGGACGAATTCGACAAAGTCACCTTTAAAGATGCGCCAGGCAGCGGTCCATCTTACGACTCTTTCGGCTCGCCGAAGAAGATGAAAGGTACCGTTGAAGTTGACAATGGTGATACGCATACAGGTGATATTATTTATGACCTTGATGAGGAGTATACGTTCGAATTGTTAAATGGAGAAGATGATGATGTGAAATTCATTATTCCATTCAGCAACATCAAAGAGATTACTCCAAGAGGTTCATATTCAGCTAACGTAATCTTACAGGACGGAAGCAAGCTTAATTTGGAAGATGGACAGGATGTTACTAAGAAAAACCTGGGAATCTTAATAAAGACTAATGGTGATCGGGTATACGTTCCATGGGACAGAGTGGATAAGATCACTCTTCAATAACATACGGACTAGGACTAACTAACTCAAAGGACAAAAACTCAAAATCATGCTTAAGAACTACTTTAATGTTGCCTTACGC
Source organism: uncultured Roseivirgaceae bacterium (assembly GCA_964634415.1). GTDB lineage: Bacteria > Bacteroidota > Bacteroidia > Cytophagales > Cyclobacteriaceae > Ekhidna. The sequence goes on from CAZWLS010000148.1 coordinate 3,970, forward strand.
AACCTGTTTAAACATAAGTTTTATTCACTAATCAACATTCTGGGATTGTCAATAGGTTTAACCTGCTTCTTGATGATCTCCCTCTATGTAGTCGATGAACTTAGCTATGACTCCTTCCATTCAGATTCTGAACGTATCTATCGGATGGATTTTAGCGGGAACATCAATGGATCAGAGTTCATTACAGCGCTAGCAAGTGCTCCGGCTGGCCCTACAATGCCGCAAGAGTTTCCAGAAGTTGAGGAAGCTACTCGGCTTAGAGGCACCGGAAACTGGACAGTAAGAAGAAAAGAAGAAGATAACGCCTACAACGAAGAAAACGTAATTTTTGCTGATGCGAACTTCTTCACCTTCTGGGATTTCAATTTAATCAGTGGGGATCCAAACACATGTCTTGAGAGACCAAATACACTCGTTATTAATGAAACTGTAGCCAAAAAAATCTTTGGGGATGATGATCCACTAGGTCAAATCGTAGTTTTAGATAATGACGAAGATTGGGAGATCACTGGTGTTTATCAGGATATTCCTTCAAACTCACACTTTAGTTTTGACATACTTCTAAGTATGGAAAGTACTGAAGAATCCAAGCAAAAATTTTGGATGAGTTTCAACTTCAACACCTATTTAAAGCTGCAAGAGGGATTTGATCCAGCTGTGCTTGAAGCCAAATTTCCAGATCTAATTCAAAAGTACATTGGTCCTGAAATCGAGCAATTTATGGGAGCTTCCATGGAGGAGTTTTATGAGGCTGGAAACAGTGCAGGATTCTACCTATTCCCATTAAATGACATTCATCTTTACTCAGATAAGCTCGGAGATATTGGTGCTAATGGAGACTACAAGTACGTATTAATATTCACAGCTATTGCACTCTTCATCTTGATACTTGCTTGTATCAACTTTATGAATTTGTCTACCGCTCGTTCGGCTGGAAGAGCAAAAGAAGTTGGAGTCAGAAAAGTAATGGGTGCTTACAAGAGCCAATTAAGAAAGCAGTTTTTGACAGAAGCTTTCCTGATTACATTGATATCTATCTTAATAGCTTATGGACTATCTTTCTTACTTCTAGACCAATTCAACACGTTGGCTGATAAGTCTATGGAATTCAACAACCTGTTGTCATTCACCTTCATACTAATAATGATAGGTGTTCTTATAGTTGTTGGATTTTTAGCTGGAAGCTACCCGGCATTTTTCCTG
>CAZWLS010000148.1:5191-9777 GCA_964634415.1 uncultured Roseivirgaceae bacterium
AGGTTTTAAAAGGGAAGTTAAATCTAGGTCTTAAAGGTGGCGGATTGAGAAGCACATTGGTAGTGTTACAGTTTTGCGTAAGTATCATTATGATCATTGGAACCGCAATTGTGTATCAGCAATTATCATATATACAAAACAAGAAGTTAGGATTTTCTAAAGACCATGTATTATTGGTACACAACCCATGGATGATGGGAGATAAGTCGGAATCTTACAAGAATGAGGTTCTACAAAACACCAACATTCTTTCAGGAACCTTATCCGGATTTCTACCTGTTCCTAGCAATAACAATAATAATTTATGGTTTCCGGGAGCTAACCCGACGAAAGATGAAAGCTACGTATTTAGTGAATTTAGAATCGATCACGATTACCTAAGTACGCTTGATATTGAAATTAAGGAAGGAAGAGATTTTTCTCGTGACTTCCCTAGCGATAGTAGTGCGATAATCATTAATGAAGCAGCCGCAATAAGATTAGGCTGGAGTGAGCCACTAAACATGAAACTATCTTCTTATGGAGGCAGTCAAGAAAATCCTATTGTCGAAACGTATAATGTGATTGGAGTTGTGAAAGACTTCCATTTTCAGAATCTTAGAAATACGATCCAACCGTTAGTATTTCAATTGAGCACAAGTAGAGGATTTCTTTCTTTGAAAATCAAGACAGAAAACATCCCTGCTACCATAGACTTTTTGAAAGAAAAATGGGTTGAGTTTGCTCCAGGACAGCCATTCGAATATAGCTTCTTGGATGAGCGATTCAATGAAATGTATGAAAGTGAGCAAAAGCTTGGAAACATCTTTGGTGTATTTGCTTTCCTTGCAATTTTCATCGCTTGTTTAGGTCTGTACGGACTAGCAGCTTTTACAGCAGAGCAGCGAAGAAAAGAAATCGGAGTACGTAAAGTATTGGGAGCTTCGATCATGAGCATCATTACTTTACTCTCAAAAGAATTCTTAAAGCTTGTAGGCATAGCCTTCATTATTGCTGCCCCTATCTCCTACTATTTCATGAAAGAATGGCTTGCAGACTTTGAAAATAGAACGAACATAAACTTTTTGGTTTTTTTATTGGCTGGAATAGTCGCTCTGGTGATTGCATGGGTCACCATGAGCTTCCAGTCATGGAATGCAGCAAGAGTCAATCCTGCGAGTTCCCTAAAAGACGAATGATTTCACCTACTCTACTATTAAGCCTATCCAATTTTTGGATGGGCTTTTTTTATGATCAGCACTGATATCAACAAGTTATCCACAGTGCAGATTATTAAATCATTTTTTGGCACTTCATCGCGTGGCTTTGTGTTATTTTGATAAATTATTTCAGAATTTAAGCCGCCCCTATGTACCTGATTTTTGATACAGAAACTACTGGCCTTCCTCACAACAAATCAGCGCCTGTTGAGCAACTAGAAAATTGGCCCAGATTAGTTCAGATCGCATGGCAGCTTCATGATCACTCAGGTAAATTACTTTCCACTGGTAATCACATCATTAAGCCAGAAGGATTCACCATCCCTTTCAACGCTGAGAAAATACATGGTATTTCAACTAAACGGGCCTTAGAGGTTGGGGAAGATCTCTCAGAAGTACTGGATATATTCTCTGAGGACGTCAAAAAAGCTGAAGTTTTAGTAGGGCACAATATTGAGTTTGACAATAAAATTATTGGTGCTGAATACCTTCGGACTGAAAAACAAAACCTACTTGCGGATGCCAAAAACATAGACACCGCACTAGATACCAAAGAATACTGCCAACTACAAGGAGGTATTGGTGGCAGGTTGAAGTCGCCAAAACTCATTGAGCTTTATGAGAAGCTTTTTGGAGAACCATTTGCGGATGCACACGATGCAGCCTACGATGTAGATGCTACGGCCAAGGCATTTTTCGAATGTCTGAAACGCTCGATTATCCCTACAATCGACGATACTAAGCCGGATGACATCACCTATGAGGCTCCAGACCTTGATGCTGCAAATTTTGCTATTAAAAGAGAGGAATCAAGTGGGAAAATTGGAAATGAAGAAGTTAAAGCTGAAGACATCAAAGGGGCCTGTGTTCACCTACACGGTCATTCTCAATTTTCAGTGCTTCAGGCAACTCCAGATGTCGGAGCAATTGTAGCTAAAGCAAAAGAATATGATATGCCGGCTGTTGCTATGACAGATTTAGGCAACATGTTTGGTGCATTCAAATTTGTTAAAGCTGCCAAAGGTGCTGGAATAAAGCCCATTATTGGTTGCGAATTTTACGTGGCTGAAGAAAGATTGAAACTTCAGTTTACCAAAGACAATCCCGATAAACGATTCAAGCAACTATTGCTTGCAAAATCAAAGAAGGGATATGAAAATCTAATCAAGCTCACTTCAATTGCATATAAGGAAGGAAACTACGGACTATTCCCGAGGATAGATAAGGCGCTCATTGAGGAATATAAAGAAGACATTATTGCTTTGAGTGGTAGTCTTGGCGGTGAAATCCCTCACCTTATCTTGAATGTTGGGGAAACTCAAGCTGAAGAGGCAGTACTTTATTGGAAAAATCTTTTTGGAGACGATTTTTATTTCGAGATCAATCGCCATGGTTTGGAAGAGGAAAATAGACTCAATGAGATACTTGTTGATTTTGCTAAAAAGCATGATATCAAGCTAGTAGCTGCAAACGAATTTTTCTATCTAGATAAAGAGGAGGCCAAAGCACACGATGTACTGATATGCATTAAAGAAAACGAAAAGCAAAGTACTCCAATCGGAAGAGGTCGCGGATTTAGACCTGGCTTGCCAAACGACAATTACTATTTCAAGACGCAGCAGGAGATGAAAGAATCATTCGGAGATATCCCGGATGCTATAGAAAACATTTCCGAGCTAATTGACAAAATTGAAGAGTACAGCCTGGAAAGAGATGTACTTCTACCTGCATTTGACATCCCGGAAGAATTTGTCGACCCAGAAGATGAAAAAGATGGAGGCAAACGTGGTGAAAATGCATACTTAAGGCATCTCACCTACCAAGGTGCTGAGTCCCGATACGACGAAATTACTGATGACATTCGTGAGCGAATAGATTTTGAGCTAGATACTATTGCAAACACAGGATATCCTGGCTACTTTTTGATTGTGCAAGACTTTACTGCCAAAGCTCGTGAAATGGGCGTATCGGTAGGTCCGGGCCGTGGGTCTGCAGCAGGTTCGGCAGTAGCCTATTGTATTGGAATAACTAATGTAGATCCAATCGCCTATGATCTTCTATTTGAGCGTTTTCTTAATCCAGATCGTGTATCACTTCCCGATATTGATATTGATTTCGATAATGAAGGACGTGAAAAAGTGATCAACTATGTGATTGATAAGTACGGCAAAGATCAAGTTGCACAAATAATCACTTATGGTACGATGGCTCCCAAATCCGCAATTAGGGATGCGGGGCGTGTAATGGAATTACCTCTACCCGAAACCGATGCGATTGCCAAATTGGTACCTGAACAGCCAGGAACAAAGTTCTCGAAGGTTTTTGATGAGGTAAAAGAACTTGAAGATCTTAAGAAAGGAAAAGACCTACCATCGCAAGTACTCAATCAGGCAGTTGTACTTGAAGGTTCTTTGAGAAACACGGGAGTCCATGCATGTGGAGTAATCATCACCCCTGATGATATGAGCAAGTTTGTTCCTCTTGCCAAACAAAAGGATTCGGACATGATGGTAACCCAATTCGACAACAGCGTTGTCGAATCTGCCGGGATGCTAAAAATGGACTTTTTGGGTCTAAGGACACTTTCAATCATCAAAACAGCTGTCGAAAACGTCGAGAAAAGGCATGGAATAAAAATTGATATTGATAACATCCCATTGGATGATCAAAAGACTTACGAACTATATCAGAGGGGTGAAACAAATGGAACCTTCCAATTTGAGTCTCCTGGGATGCAAAAGCATTTGCGTGCCTTAAAGCCCGATAAGTTTGAAGATCTGATTGCTATGAACGCACTCTACCGTCCGGGACCGATGGAGTACATTCCTAATTTTATCGCTAGGAAACATGGCAAAGAACAGATCAGCTACGATGTCCCTGCAATGGAGGAGTATCTTGCCGAAACGTACGGAATTACCGTCTATCAAGAGCAAGTAATGCTTCTTTCTCAATCTTTAGCTGGATTCACCAAAGGTGAAGCTGACGTTTTACGTAAGGCCATGGGTAAGAAGAAGCGTGATGTACTTGACGAAATGAAGCCAAAATTCATCGAGCAGGCCAAAGAGAAAGGACACCCTGAGGATAAGCTTGATAAAATATGGACAGACTGGGAGGCCTTTGCAGCATATGCATTCAACAAGTCACACAGTACTTGTTATTCCGTAGTTGCATACCACACTGGTTACTTAAAAGCCAACTACCCGGCTGAGTATATGGCCTCGGTGCTCACACACAATCAAAGTAGCATTGACAAAGTCAGCTTCTTCGTGGAACCAACCTATTGGGCTGTCGCAATAGTGACCTCTAGAATGGTCGCTGATGTGCGCGTGTACTATTCGGTCTCGAATATAGCGTTGATCCTCATGTTGTAGCCAGCTCCATGTAATG
>CAZWLS010000149.1:0-9731 GCA_964634415.1 uncultured Roseivirgaceae bacterium
ACAGATTGAAGCACTTGTAAGTCAAATTGTACCTAGAATGAAAAGAGGAGGACGTCTCTTTTATATCGGCGCCGGGACAAGTGGTAGACTTGGAATTGTGGATGCATCAGAATGTCCTCCCACATTTGGAGTGGATCATGGGGTAGTAGTTGGAATCATAGCAGGTGGAGACGGTGCAATTCGAAAAGCTGTTGAATTTGCAGAAGACGATTTTCAAAAAGGTTGGGACGATTTGCAAGCGCTAAATATTGGGATTGATGATGCAGTGGTTGGAATAGCAGCTTCTGGTAGAACACCGTACGTTATTGGAGCAGTAAAAAAAGCTAGGGAAGAAGGCATATTGACCGGTTGCATTACATGCAATGAAAACTCAGAACTAGCTCAAATTTCTGAATGTCCTATCGAAGTTTTGGTAGGGCCGGAGTTTGTCACTGGAAGTACCCGTATGAAGGCAGGGACAGCCCAAAAACTAGTACTAAATATGATTTCTACTAGCACCATGATTCAGCTAGGTCATGTCGTTGGCAATAAGATGGTCGATATGCAGCTAAGTAATGAAAAGCTAGTAGAGCGTGGCACTTTGATGCTTATGGATCAAATGAATATTTCAAAACAGGAAGCAAAAGATTTACTCCAACAGCATGGTTCTGTACGAAATGTTATTAATGCCAAAAAAAGTTAGCTTTTTTCTGTCAAAGCCAAATTTTGTTTGTTACCTTATTGTTAAAGTGGCCTTGAAAACTTAAACTTCAAGGAACGTCATCTTACCCAGAAGAGTCTACTTTTGTATTGCTTAATGAAACCTAATATTACGAAGAAGATGAAGAAAATTTTACTAACTGTTTGCCTTGTATTCAGCACATTGTTGCTGTTTGGTCAAGGTTCTACGACATCCGCCATGAATGGCAGGATCACCGACGAGAATGGTGAACCACTCATTGGAGCCACTGTTCTAGCTGTATACACACCAACAGGTGCTGAGTACGGAAACATTACAGACCTTGACGGATTTTATAGAATTCCAAACATGAAAGCGGGAGGGCCATATTCGGTCACCGTTTCTTACATTGGTTTCGAAACTAAGTCACAAGATGGAATCTCTTTGAAATTAGGGCAGTCATACAAATTTTCAACCGAGCTTTCAGAGTCTGCTACAGCGTTAAGCGAAGTGGTAGTGACAGCGAATACTGGAATTATCGATGGCAATAGGACTGGTGCTGGAACAAAAGTTTCAACACGAGAAATCAATTCTTTACCAAATGCAAGTAGAGGGATACAAGATTTTACTCGTCTAACACCTCAAGCTAGCGTAACACCTGATGGGGGATTAAGTATTGCCGGCACTAACAACAGATATAACTCGATTTTTATTGATGGGGCAAGTAGTAATGATGTTTTCGGTCTAGCTGACAATGGACAAAATGGAGGTCAGATAGGAAACTATCCGCTTGTAAGTATGGATGCTCTTGATCAAATAAGCGTTGAAGTGGCACCTTATGATGTGACACTTAGTGGCTTTGCCGGTGGTGGAATTAGCGCAGTTACAAGAAGCGGAACAAATGATTATGAGGGTTCTGTATACTACTTTGTAAGAAATGAAAAGCTTGCAGCTAAAACTCCTAAATTTATTTCAGATCCAGCTGATATTGACAGAGAGAGACTCGCTGAGTTTAGTGCGAAGACATATGGGTTTAGAGCAGGAGGACCAATAATCAAAAACAAATTATTCTTTTTTGTAAATGGAGAAATTCAAAGAGAGGAAACTCCAGTACCATTTGATTTCGGTTCTTATACTGGAACATTGACAAGAACGGATGTAGACGGACTAGTAACAGCTTTAAATGGCTTAGGATACGATCCAGGTTCTTATGAAGATGTCGTGAGAGAACTTCAAGCAGAAAGATTCTTGATAAAATTCGATTATAATCTCAATCGCAAGCATAAGATTTCACTGCGTCATAGCTACAATAAAGGTGAAAACTTTTCACCAAGTGGCTCAAGTACTTCTCGTATAAGATTTGCAAACTCAGGAGTATTTTTTCCCAATACTACCAATGCAACTACACTCGAAGTTGCTTCTAACTTCGACAATAAATCAAATAAGCTAATCATTGGATTTACTTCGGTTAAAGATGATAGAGATCCGTTAGGATCTGCATTCCCGTATGTTGATATCAGAGATGGAGATATTGAGTTTGGAAGTGAGCAATTCTCAACTGCCAATTTGTTGGAGCAAAAGATTTTTACACTAACTAATAACTTCAATCTATATAAGGGACGTCATACAATAACAGTTGGCACTCACAACGAGTATTACGATATGAATAATGTCTTTGTAAGACAAAACTTCGGAGTTTATGATTACAATTCGATAGCAGATTTTCTTGCAGACCTTAATGGAGCATCAGGACTTTCGACTCAATTTGAAAGAAGTTACTCTCTTGTAGATAACACCACTGGTGATGCTACTTCAGCAGCTGCAGCTTTCAAAGCTTTACAGCTTGGCTTTTATGTGCAGGATGAGTATCAAGTAAACGATAAGCTAAAGCTTACTGGAGGCTTAAGAGTAGATATTCCGATGTTCCTGGATGATCCGGAAGAGGATACATATTTCAACAACACAACGATTGGGCTTATCGAAGCTCAAGGATATGATTTGAAAGGTGCCAGGGCAGGCCAAGCACCTGATGCGCAGGTTTTAATTTCTCCAAGATTTGGGTTTAACTATGACTTGAATGGAGATCAGACTACACAAATACGAGGGGGATTAGGAGTCTTTACAAGCCGAATTCCTTACGTGTGGCCAGGAGCAATGTTCAATAACAATGGTCTAAGTGTGGGGGGAACAAGAGCGGAATTAGAAGATGGAGATATTATCGATTTCAATCCAGATCCATTTGACCAACCAACAGTAAGCGACTTTGGAGGTACTGATGCTGTTCCTCAGGGACAAATGGACTTGTTCGCTTCTGATTTTAAATTCCCACAAGTCTTCCGCGCAAGCATAGCTGTAGATCAGAAACTTCCGTGGTGGGGCTTAATAGGAACATTTGAAGCTATATACACCAAGAATATAAATGCAGTATTCTATGAAAATCTAAACGTTGTTCCTTCAACAGCATCTCTAACAGGATCTCCTGATGATAGACCAATTTATAGTGGAGATGTTGACGATACTTATTCGAGAATAATTTTAGGCTCTAATACCAATGAAGGTAAAACATACAACTTGTCTTTAAGCTTGACTAAACCTTGGGAAAATGGACTTACTGCAAATGTTGCGTATAGCTTCGGTAGAGCTGATGCCATATTTGAAGGTACTTCTTCTCAAAATAGTTCGCAGTGGAGAGGTGTATACTCCATAAATGGTAGAAACAATGCCCCTCTTGGAAGATCAGATTTTGATGTGGCATCAAGAGTGCTTGCTTCAGTTTCGTATAGAAAAGAATACTTAAACAACTTTGCTACAACTATTTCATTCTTCTACAATGGACAAAGTGGATCACCATTCTCATATACTTATGACGATGATCTAACAGGTGAGGATTCAAGAGAGAGAGCGCTGATTTATGTGCCTGCTAGAAGAAGTGAAATCACATTTGCTGATGCTTCTACAGCTGATGAGCAGTGGGTAGCTCTAAGGGATTATATCAATAACGATGAATACTTAAGCAGCAGAAAGGGACAATACGCTGAGAAGAATATGGCTCGAACTCCATTTACAAGTATCATAGATTTTAGGTTGTTGCAGGATTTCTATATTGAAATGTCAGATGGGAAGAAAAACACCATCCAGTTATCATTCGATATCTTCAACTTTGGAAATCTGTTAAATAATGATTGGGGTAGAAGATATTTTATACCTGACGGTGGGGGTACTTCAGTAGAATTATTGTCATTTGAAGGATTCGAGGATGGTACCAATACGCCTACTTTTTCATTCAATCCAGATGTTAAAGACAAAACTGATTTACTAGGAAAAGATGATAGTGGATTAGTGAGTTCTAGATGGCAGATGCAATTTGGGATTAGATATATTTTTGGAGGATAATTTCAAAAAATTATAAAGAAAACCCTGACCGTAAGACCAGGGTTTTTTTGTTTGTATGCACAAGTATACATTTACCACAATGCATAGAATTATGCCATATGATCGCTGGAATCAATATTATAATTCCAGTTACGATGAAAAATCTCCTTTTTCGGGGAAAGAGTATAATTATGACGTATACTCAGAAAATATATATGGTTACTACATAGATCCTGCATGGGACTTTTTTGGCTCTGAAACACTCTATATGAAGATCCTCTTTGCAGATTATGAATTGGGGTTTGTTGTTATTGAGATGATAGGAGAGTGGAACGATGCGCTAAACAATGATATAATGCAATTTAAGCGCAACATCTTAGAGCATATGATGGATTTTGGTATCAATAAGTTTGCAATCATTGGTGAGAATATCATGAATTTCCATGGCAGTGATGACTGCTATTATGAAGAATGGTTTGAGGAGGTAGAAGACGGGTGGATAGCTGGTGTAAACTTCCGGGAATTCATCATAGATGAAATGAAGAATTACAACATTGACAACTATGTTAATATGTCGGGTAGTCTTCAAATTGAGAAGTGGAGGACTCTTCCACCACTTCGCTTCTATGAGCTTGTCAATGGACTTATCCAAAGACGATTGACTATCTAGTCTTTATTCCTTGTTTTTCTATTTGGTTAATCGCTTCCTTAATATTTACACTATTCATTCTGGATATCACTTCATCACTGAGTTTAAGAAAATCTTCAGCGACAGCACTCTGATCAGTGAACCCATATATCGATTCGATTTGACCATTAGCTTCACTTACTTTAATTGATTCTCTAATTCGCTGATCTAAAATGAGATGACCCAACTCTTGCTCTGCTTCTCTGACAATTTTCTGATGGAATAACGTGTTTTTACGATACTGATTAAAGAAAATGCCTAATATTTCAAGAGGCTGCTTTTTCTCTACGCTATTCAAATATGAAATTAGTTTTTTGAATCCGGATACTGAAAAAGAACCGGCTGTTGCAGGGATAAGTATGCTGTTAATATTTGCAATAAATGATTTAACAGTAACCCCGAAATGAGTTGGAAAATCCAACAAGATGAAATCGTAGTTACATCTTACAGCTGAAAGGAGCTTATAGAAAATAACATGTCCAAACGATATGAATTCAGTATTAGATTCAATTTCAGCCATTTTATAATCGCCTGGAATTAAGTGTAGATAAGGATGAATTTCAACGGGCTTTAGCTCAGGTTGTTCATTGTGTAGAAACTTACGCGTATACGTAAATAACGTGTTTGAATGATCCTGATCTGAGAGTGCTTGTGTGAGATTTGCCTGTGGGTCGCAATCAATTACAAGAACTTTAAATGATCGTGACCAACTGTGGGCTAAGCTAAGTGTAGTGCTTGTTTTTCCAACACCACCTTTAAAATTGTATACTGCTATAGTCTGTGACATAATTGCTGGTTAAAATGTTCACTCTTGGTAGCAGTGTATTACGACTGGTAAAGTAATAAATTAATTGCTATTCTGGTAGCTAATAAATAAGAACTATTCTTCGGAGGTCTCCACCTCAGCTAAGTCAGAAATTAAATATTTTTTTTTCGTTTGCACCTCTTGGCAGACGGACCGTGTACGCTTTTTTTCTAATTTGATAAATACTTTTTTATTAAATACGAATACCTCTCCAATAGCAATTTCTTTCAATAGAATTTTGCTAGAAGGTTCATCAAACTGTTTTAGTATTTGATAGAGCACAGGGTCTGAGCAACTTGATGCCTTAGGGTTTCTAAAATATTTTTTAAGAGCTTCCAGTACGGATTTATGAAAGATTTCTTCTGTTAGCATAGGTTCGGAGACCTCCTTAAAAGCCTGCTTCCACTCTTTGCCATGTGGTAAGATTCTCCTTCCATATTGTTTAAATGCAATTAAATGACCCACCTCATGTAGATATGTTACCAGAAACGCATACGGGTTTAAATCATTATTGATGGTTATCGTATGCCTATTGGTTTTAGGGTTAAATCGATAGTCACCAAGTTTGGTTTGTCTGGCTTTCTTGATTTTGAATTCAAAGCCTAGTCGTTCATAAAGCTTCACACAATACTCTATAGAAGGAGTAGGCACAAATTTTTGAAAGACTTCTCTGGAAGTCATTTTTTTCTAAAAACCATTTTTATTGGAACACCTCTGAAATCAAAATGCTCCCGCATTCTATTGGTAAGATATCTATGATATGGCTCCTTTATGTACTGTGGGAAGTTGCAAAAAAAAGCAAATGTGGGTGTGTGAGTAGGAAGCTGTGTGATGTATTTGATTTTGATATAATGTCCACGCACAGCAGGAGGTGGGTAATTTTCAATTTCTTTACCCATTATCTCATTAAGTTTAGAAGTGGAGACCTTTCTCGATCGATTTTCATAGACTTGAAGCGCCAACTCCAATGTCTGCATGATACGCTGCTTATTTAAGACTGACGTGAAGATGACTGGTATATAGTTAAGAGGTCCTAGCTTTTCTTCCAAAAACTTCCTGTAGTTATCAGCGGTCTTTGAGTCCTTTTCTTGCAAATCCCACTTGTTTACCATCAGCACCACACCTTTTTTGTATTTGTGAGCAAGTCCGATGATATTCATGTCTTGTGATTCTAAACCTGTCTCAGCATCGATCATTACAATGCAGACATCAGAGTCTTGCAAAGCTTGTATTGCCCTAAGGACGGAATAGAATTCTATATTCTCTTTAACCTTCGATTTCTTACGGATTCCAGCGGTATCGGTAAGGATAAAATCTTTCTCAAATAGATTGTATCTGGTATTAATCGCGTCTCTTGTAGTGCCTGCAATATTTGTTACGATACTCCTTTCTTTTCCAACCAGAGCATTGACAAATGAAGATTTTCCAACGTTTGGTCTTCCCAAAATCGCAATTCTAGGTACATCTTCTTTTACAAGTTCCTCATCTCCAAAGGTTTTGACTACTTCGTCCAACAAGTCACCAGTGCCGGTACCATTTGCAGCAGCAATAGGGAATAAGTCTGCTTCCATCCCTAGGTTATAGAATTCATTCGAAGCAAGCAGCTTTTCTTGATTGTCAGCTTTATTGGCGACCAAGAAAATTGGCTTCTTTATTTCTCTTACCACATTTGCAAAATCCTGATCCAATCCATGCAATCCTGTATCACAGTCTACCATAAATAAGATCGCCGTTGCTTCTTCTAGTGCTTCTTTTACTTGAGTGCGAATGGCTCCCTCAAAGATGTCGTCCGAACCTTCAACGTATCCACCAGTATCAATGACAGTGAATTTTTTACCGTTCCATTCACCATATCCGTAATGACGATCTCTGGTCACACCAGATTCATTGTCCATGATGGCTTGTTTCTTTTCCACAAGTCTGTTGAAAAGCGTGGATTTACCCACATTAGGTCTGCCTACGATTGCAAGAATATTTGCCATTTGCCGGATAAAAATTCAAAGGATTAAACCGCGAAGTTAAATCAAAAGAATAATCACTATTTGGATTTTGCAGAAGATATGTAATTATCTACTTCAGCTTCTAGGATGGGTAAGGGCACGGATCCATTTCGTAAGATGGCATCATGAAACTGCTGTATGTCAAAATCTTCTCCAAGCACCTTAGATGCGCGTTTTCTTAATGCAAGAATTGTTAACTCTCCCATCTTGTAGCTAACAGCTTGTCCTGGCCAGCCAATGTATCTGTCAATCTCTGTTGTAACCTCGTGAAGGGATAATGCAGTATTTTTCGCCATATAGTCAATCGCTTCTTGACGCGTCCAACCTTTATAGTGCAGTCCTACATCTACCACAAGTCTACATGCCCGCCACATTTCATACGTGTATCTGCCAAAAAGATCATAAGGTGTCTCGTACATGCCCATTTCTTCACCGAGAAATTCAGAATATAGCCCCCAACCCTCACTAAAAGCACTGATGTAGTAGCCGCTCCTAAATCCAGGAAGATCTTTTAGTTCGTTTGCCATGGAGATTTGTAAATGATGACCCGGCACAGCTTCATGAAGAGATAATGCCGGTAAGGTATAGAGCGTACGGCTTTTTAGGTTGTAAGTGTTAACCCAGTAGATGCCAGGCTTATTTTGTGCTCTATTACCCCCAACATATCGTCCTCCAGTATATTTTGGTGCAATAGCGTCAGGTACAGGCTCAACTGTAAATGGCAGCGAATATAGCTTTGAGAATAGCTTTGGTAATTGGCCTTCTGCTTTTTTACTCAACCATGCAGCGCGATTAAGCAATTCTTGACCTGTTTTGGCATAAAACTGAGGATCCGTTCTCAGAAAATTCAAAAAATCTTCGAAACTTCCTTCAAAAGCCAAATCTTCGATGATCTTGTTCATTAATCCACGAATTCTTGCTACTTCTGATAGTCCGGTTTTATAAACTGAATCAGGAGTAATATCCAGCGTGGTGAAATGACGCACCCTATTTTCATAATAAGACTTACCGTTATTGATTTCACTGATTCCTACCTTCTCAGGGGCATTAAGTAAGTATTCTTGTTCGATGAATTGCTTCAAACGTTTATATGCAGGAAGGATAGATTTAGAAATAATCTCACTTGCTTTTTCTTTTAATTCAAGTGCTTGCGAATTTGAAATGGCAGATGGAATATTATTGAATGGTCGATAAAAAGGACTTTGGGAAACATCGTCATTTGTCCAGGTCTTTAATAGATCTAGCGTGTTGTTGACAATTACTTTCGGTGCTTGAATTCCTTCTTGAATTCCTCTATTCATCAATTCTTGATTATAAGCGATGAAATTGGCATAAGTCGGTAGCCATGTTAAATAAGTTTCATAATCAGTACTTGTTTCAAATGGTAGATTAGGCAGGAAGTAGGTTGGAGCGTTGAAAAACCCACCCTCTGCATTGAAAGGAATTAGATAGATTTTATACTTTATTGTGCTTATGAAATTTCGTAGCTGGAGAATCTTAATTTCCTTGTTGATCTTCCCTTGATCAGAAAGACTCTCGTTCGAGATATCCAACAGAGCTTGTAGCTTAGATTCAAGTTTTTCTGCCTTCTTAATATCTACTTCAATTTTTTGAAATGAGTAAGTTGTTGGATGCTTACCATTCCAGATTGGATTTGAAATTGAATTTTCATTTTCTATTTTTTTAATTTCAAGAAACAACTTATTGAGTCTCTTATCAGATTGACCAATTGAAATAAGACATGAAAGAAAGAATGTTAAAGCGAGCAAGATCTTTTTCATAACACTGAATTTTAATTTTTTCCTTCTTTAATAGATAGCGTGTCAGTTTTAACCGTGTCTTGGAGCATTTTATTCATATCTAGCGAATCAATTCTCATCGAGTCTAACTTAGGTTGAGCCTCTAATTTTGCTTTAGCTATTTGCATAGAGATTTCTTCTCGTGCCACATCAATGGCTTTATTTAAGATCTCGTCCTCACCTGATCGAATTCCGTCTACTGTCGGCAGTACCTCTATATCTGGAACTATACCTATTCGCTGTGTTTCTCCACCATCTGGGTAGTAAACACCAATTCCGGATATGTATGTATATAATCTTTGTATGATAGGAAACCTCGTAACGTTGCCATCTGCTCCGGATGTTTGACTTCCTATGATCACTACCTTGGGAGCTGTTTGAAGACACATGCACGTAAATTCTGCATGAC
>CAZWLS010000150.1:0-9723 GCA_964634415.1 uncultured Roseivirgaceae bacterium
AATATGAGTGTATATCGAAGCATTTTAACTAGTGATATCCTTTTAAGTTAATAAGGATAAGGCATTCTATAAATGATAATATCAAATTTTATCAGCTAAGCATTTTATGCAGATCTAATAAGGTTCTTATACTTCGTCTGTAAAGTGCTTGTCCGATTTATCGGAGGAAAATTTTTGTTTATTGTATTCTTCTGAACCACCCTTTGGTATGCTCAGAGATACCCAATCATCTCCCTTGATCATTTTAGCCAAAAATACGATTTGGCCTATGTGGTAACAGTAATGAGCCAATTGACGCTGAATAGCATCAACTACGGTATGCCCTTCTTTGCGAATGTAAATAATTTTGTCAAGGTCTTCTTCCTTCAAGTCTTCGATTGCATCTAGGAATACTTTCCATCCTTCTTCCCATTTCTCTAGCATTTCATCACGACTCTTGATAGTTGTTTCAAATTCATCCTCCCGATCTCTCCATTCTTTTTCACCATCCTCAGTTAAGAAATTAGTCCATCTGGAGCGCATGTTGCCCCATAGATGCTTCACGATTATTGGTATACTGTTCGATCTATCTCCTGGAACTAAATGCAGTTCGTC
This sequence comes from uncultured Roseivirgaceae bacterium, assembly GCA_964634415.1. GTDB lineage: Bacteria > Bacteroidota > Bacteroidia > Cytophagales > Cyclobacteriaceae > Ekhidna. The sequence continues at coordinate 595 of CAZWLS010000150.1, forward strand.
ATCTTCAAGCGAAGCAAAAGATTTTTCGCCCAGAGACTTGTAATAGCGTAGGAGTTTGATTGTATTTTTAATCATATTAAAAATCAATAAAGGCTTGAGCTTGTTCTTTCAATAATTGAATGTAAGATTCTTCTGTGATTTTACCGTCAATCATCATTCCGTCGATTCGCATTAGTTTAGGCTTGAGAGCGTGCACATGCATTCCCAGAAAATTAAATATATCTGTTAAATGACTCAAAGCCATTACTCCACCTTGAATTCCGGCAGAGAGTCCAACTAAAGCGCATTTCTTTCCTTTTAGGGTATCAGGAAATTCAAGTGCATCGAGAAAGGTCTTCAGAACTCCTGGAAAGGACCCATTGTACTCAGGGACTATGAAGACATACTTCTGAGCTTTTTTCATGTGTTCTCGAAGCGGATTGAATTTTTTATTAGTTCCTTGATTTTCGTACAGAGCTGTTGCAATAAAATCTCCAGGTAGTTCCTCAAGATCGATGATTGTAGATTCAGTATCGAAATCAGTTAAGATTTTCTGATATTCAAGCGCAACTTGCTTTGAGACTGAATTTTTTCGATTTGTACCGCTAATGATTGTAATCATGTAAGGATTTTCTAAATCAAAATTGTAGATGTGGACGCATATAGAAATATTTGCCCGATAATTGCGTTTTCTGGTCTGACAACCAGACCGCAAATAAACATCAAACCTGTATAACCCTTAGAACGCCATATAGTTCAATGTCAATTATTGTAGATCAATTAACCAAAGTCTACGGAGCTCAAAAAGCCCTGGACGCAATTTCCTTTGAGGCTTCAAAAGGAAAGATTACTGGGTTTCTTGGTCCAAATGGTGCTGGTAAGTCTACTACCATGAAAATAGCTACCGGCTACATAGGGCATACGTCTGGTTCAGTTTTAGTAGACGGTGTTGATGTAGGCAGAGAGCCGCTGAAAGTAAAGCGTATTACCGGGTACTTGCCTGAGCACAATCCGTTATATCTGGATATGTACGTAAAAGAGTATCTGAGATTTGTAGCTTCAGCTTATGGATTAAAGGAGACGCCAAAAAAGGTGTCTGACATGATCGAGATGTGTGGATTGGAGCGTGAGCGACACAAAAAAATAAGAGCTTTATCAAAGGGATACCGTCAACGCGTTGGTCTAGCTCAATCGCTGATTCATGACCCTAGCGTACTCATCTTAGATGAACCTACGAGCGGCTTGGACCCGAATCAATTGGTGGAGATACGGAAAGTGATCAAGGAAGCTAGTAAGGATAAAACGGTGATATTGTCAACGCATATTATGCAGGAGGTAGAAGCACTATGCGATAAAGTGGTGATTATCAACAAAGGAAAAATTGTGGCGGACGATGAGGTTTCGAATTTGAAATCATTGAAATCTGAGGTTGTTTCATACACAGTAGCGTTTGAAGAAGAAGTAAATATTTCTTTATTCGAAGAGGCGAGTTTGCAAATTGAAAAATTAGATAGAAATAGTTATCGAATTTCTTCTAAATCGGATGCTCGAAAAGTAATCATGAAGATTGTAGGAGATCAGGAATTGCCTTTGATAAATATTACGAAGGAGGAGCAATCATTGGAAGGAGTTTTTCAGGAATTGACGCAAGGGAAATGATAACGATTTTAAAGAAAGAAATAAATGAGTTCCTTGATTCCTTAATCGCATATGTAGTGATTGGAATTTTTCTTACCGGCATCGGTCTGCTGATGTGGGTTTTCCCTGATACTAACGTACTTGACTATGGGTACGCCAGCATGGAGACCTTATTTTCTTTGGCTCCTTATGTATTCATGTTTTTGATTCCTGCGATCACCATGAAGGCTTTTGCTGAAGAGAAAAGAGGAGGGACTATAGAATTACTTTACACGCTACCTTTCCGAGACATAGAGATAGTGGTAGGAAAGTTTCTAGCTGGGTTTTTACTCGTAATTTTCTCGATACTACCTACACTGATTTATTACTTTACTCTTTCGTATCTTGGAAATCCAGTAGGCAACATTGATTCAGCGGGGATTACTGGTTCTTATATTGGATTAATCCTTCTGGGAGGAATATTCACTGCAATTGGCGTGTTGTCATCAGCGTTAACTGGCAATCAAATAGTGTCGTTCATCCTAGCAGCATTTCTTTGTTTCACCTTCTATGCAGGATTTGATTCAATAGCAGCTATCAACATTTGGTCTAATACCTCTTATATCATAGAGCAAATTGGGATCCTGTCTCATTATGAAACATTGAGTAAAGGCCTCGTGGATATGAGTGACGTTATTTATTTCTTCTCGATGATAGCTTTGTTCCTTTATGTAACTCGTATCATTTTAAACGTGCAAAAAGGATGAGGGAGAATAGGAAAATAGTCATCCTTCAGACACTGGTTGTTCTGCTTACCGTTTGGTTAGTAAATCAATTGGCAGATCGATATAGAGTTCAATTTGACCTTACCGAAGAGAAACGATATACAATTTCAGAGGCCACAAAGGAACTTTTGAGGGCATTGGATGAACCGGTTTATTTTGAGGTTTATCTCGCCGGAGAATTACCATCCAATTTTGAGCGTTTTCAAAATTCAATTGGTGAGATGTTGGAACAGTTTTCAATTGAGAGTGGCAATAAGGTACAATATAAGTTTACAGATCCTGCTCAAGCCACGAATCTTCAAGCAAGAAAACAGTTTTATCAATCGTTAATAGATAAAGGAATAGAGCCATCGAATCTAAATTATAAAAATGCAGATGGCGATCGCATGGAAAAACTTCTATTTCCAGGTGCCATAGTATCAAAAGGGATGAGTGAAATGAGCGTCAATCTCATCAAAGGCAACAGTGCTGCTGGGGTAGATCTGGTTTTGAATCAAAGTATAGAAGGCTTGGAGTATGAGTTGGCTTCAACCATAGCCCAACTGATCGATGGCAGGCCTAAAAGGGTTGCCTACATCATGGGACATGGATCTCCCGATTCCCTTGAAATAGCTGGATTCAGAAATGCTGTTTTAAGCAAGTTTGAACTCTATAATGTTTCGCTAGAAGGTAAAAGTGAATTATCAGGGTACGATGCAGTGGTAATTGGAAAACCTACCCAAGTATTCTCTGAAAAAGAAAAATATTTGATCGATCAATACCTCATGCGTGGAGGCAATTTGATTTATTTCATTGATGCATTGAGTGTAAATATGGACAGTGCCTCAGGCGAAGGGACTGTTGCCATTCCTTACGAAACTAACTTGACTGATCAGCTATTTCGATATGGGGTAAGGGTTAATCCTAATTATGTCTTGGATGTAAATAGTGGTCAATTTCCGGTCGTTGCCGGAAATGTTGGTGATCAGCCTCAAATTCAAATGATACCATGGCCATTTTTTCCTTTACTGACCAACTTTAGCAAACATCCTTCTGTTAGAAACTTGGACGCAATATTGGGAAGATTCGTGTCAGAGATTGATACGGTAAAAGCCGAAGGAATAACAAAAATTCCGTTGATTAATACCAGTCAGTATACCAAGCTCCTTGGGCCTCCGGTGCGAGTTGCATTCAATGATTTAAGAGATAAGTTAAGGCCTGAGAGATTTACAGATGGTCCTAAAACCGTAGGGTATTTGTTGGAAGGTAAGTTTACATCTCTTTATGCTAATAGGTTGGTGCCCAGAGGTTTTGATAAATCTAGCTTTATCAATAAAGGCGAAGCAGGTCGAGTAATTGTTATTGGAGATGGAGATATAATTAGAAATGACCTTGATCCTGAGACTGGTGAACCATTAGGGCTTGTAGAACCCTTTACCAAAGCTACGTATGCAAATGAAGATTTTATCCTAAACATACTCGACTACATGGTTGATGATTCTGGATTAATTGAGACTCGGTTGAGAGAGGTGAAAATACGACCACTAGATAGAGTAAAAGTCCAGAAAGAGCGAACGAAGTGGCAAATGATAAACCTAGTGACTCCAGTACTTCTAGTTTTATTAATTGGCGGGCTAAAGTGGTATTTAAGAAAAAATAAATTTGCTCGCAAATGAGTAAAACAGCTAAATATATCATTGCTATTGTAGCTCTTTTAGCAGCCAATCTATGGTTGTTTCTAGGTTCTTCCTCGAGCTATCAAAAAACAGTGGAACGGTATTTTGATTCCTCAGATTTAGAAGGAGTTAGTGGCTTTGAATTCGTGTTTGAGGCTGATTCAGTCAGCATAACTTTGACTGGCGAAGGCTGGATTGTCAATGATACCTATAAAGCAGATCAGAGCTTTGTGAATACATTGATTTCCGTTTTAGAACGAGTGGAAGTTGGAGGTGTTATTGAGAATTGGGACAGTGACATTCTTGGTAAGGTTGAGGTAGAATATGATTTCAACTCTCGCTATCGATTCGATTTTGCTTCCAATCCCAACAAGACCAGATCATATTTCATTACAGCAAATGGTGCCAGAGAAGTATCAGTTCCAGGATATAGAGACAACGTTGTTGATATTTTCATGCTTCATCCTGACCAATGGAGAGATCGATTAGTCTTTGATGGGAGTTGGAGAACAATTCAAAGACTTAAGGTTGAGAATAGTAAGGATGATGATTTTGAAATTTCATTCGTTGATAAATTTTTCCTTGTCAATGGCAAACAACCTTCAGATAGTTCTGCTGTTGTAGATTATTTGAATCAATATCAGCAATTCCAAGCGAATGAGATGATATCTCCAGGACGTTTTGATGAGCTAGATAGTATTTCTTCAACAGAACCATTTGCAATTGTTACTATCGAAGACATAAAAAGCGATGATCCAATCAGATTGGAGGTCTTCGCGAGTAAGCCTGGCCAGTCCTATCACTTGGTGAAAGATCAAGATGGTCAAGGTATGGTAATAGGCGCAGGTAGGATCAGACAAATTTTGTCAAATCCAACGCGTCTTAACTGAGCTCAATTCAACGGTTTATCACATTTTGTGATTAAATTAGCGACCCAATTTTTAAGGTAACTGCCTTAAATCACTAAGCTTTACAATATATGAAATTTATAGTCTCATCTTCTTACCTATTAAAGCAGCTTTCTGCAATTAATGGAGTAATTACTACAAACCCCGTAGTACCTATTCTTGAGAACTTTTTATTTGAAATAAGTGACGGAAATTTAACTGTTACTGCGTCGGATTTACAGACTAGTATGATCACTGAGCTTCAAGTAGAAGCGAAGGAAGATGGGAGTATTGCCATTCCAGCAAAGATTTTATTGGAAACATTGAGGAATCTCCCTGAGCAGCCGGTGACCTTCTCAATAGACAGTAATACCTACAGTATTGAGATTAACTCGGATAATGGTAGATATAAGTTGGCAGGAGAAAATGCAACAGATTTTCCTAAAATACCTACTGTTTCTGATGGATACGCTGTGAATATGTCATCAGAAGTTCTGGGAAGAGCAATTAACAATACCATTTTCGCCACATCGAATGATGAATTAAGACCCGCTATGACTGGTGTGTTTGTTAAACTTGATGAGACGAATGCAACATTTGTAGCAACAGACAGTCATCGATTGATTCGATACAGACGAGTAGATGTTGCAGCGGATATGGGACATAGCATGATTATCCCTCGCAAAGCATTGACACTTTTGAAGGCAACACTTCCTTCAGAGCTTACTAATGTAAATGTTGAGTTTAATGCGTCAAATGCATTTTTCAATTTCAATCAGGTGAAGATGATTTGCCGATTAATTGATGAGCGATTCCCGGATTATGAAAATGTAATTCCACTTGACAACAATAACAACGTAGTTGTAAAGAAGGATGAACTTCTAAGTTCTCTTAAGCGAATTGCGATTTATGCGAATAAGACAACACATCAAGTAAGACTAAAAATTACTGGAAGCGAATTAATGATTTCAGCTGAAGATCTTGACTTCTCGAATGAGGCAAATGAGCGACTATCATGTGAGCATGATGGGGAGGATTTAGAAATTGGATTCAATGCTAAGTTCTTGGTAGAAATGCTAGGAAACATCGACTCTGATGATATTACAATAAAGCTTAGCGCTCCGAATAAAGCTGGTATCATCACTCCTCATGATAAGGATGAAGAAGAAGATATCTTGATGTTAGTAATGCCTGTTATGCTTAACAATCAGGTTTAGAAGCTATCGATAAACTAGAAATTAGGAAGTGACGTTGAAAGGCGTCACTTTTTTTATTCTTCATTTTCAAGGTCTTTCACCATTTTCCTCACGCGCTTGATCTTTCTCCCATAAATCAGATAGATCAAAAAGTGAAAAATTCCGCCAACAGCTCCTAATAACAAAGACCACAGAATTATAACTATAGCCCATTGTTTAGCGGTTTGAAGGAGAGATAGATTCGCTTCATTGGCAGGATCCATCAAGCCATAAATGAAACCGACGATTAGCGAGATCCAAAAAACAACATAGTAGTGAAGAATGTAAAATCTTAAATATCCGTAGAGCTTTTTAAGGTTTTGTAAGACATTTCCATCATAACTGAATTTCTTTATCTGCCTAATGAGGAATTGGTAGTAAAAGAGATAGACAAATGTGATTATGATATAGAAGATTATGATTCCGAAAGAATCACCTCTACTATTTACATAAACAACCATGAAGGGCAAAGAAACAAGCGTAAGAGAAAACTCTATCCAAAGGATAACTTTAATCCAATAGAGCGTGTTTTTAGTGCCTTTCCGCTCCAATTTATCAATGTGAAGCGAAGAAGGATCTTCTTTCGCTTTAGTTCTATTCCAGACTGACTTTATATCTAAATCCTCAGCCATTAATTATTTCTTTTAATTTATCCTTTAGCCTGTTCACCTTTACGCCAACGTTGCTGACTGTGATACCCAGAATCTCACTCATCTCTTTATAGCTCTTGTCCTCTAGATACAGCAGAATAATTGCCCTGTCTGATTCCCTGAGCTTTTTTATACCCATGTATAATTTTTCGATCTGTTCCTTGTCAGGATCGTCTTCAACCGCAGAATCACTTTTCCATTCTAATGGAACGGTCTCCACCTTTCTTTTCATTCGTTTTGAATGAGAAAGACACACATTTAGCGTAACACGGTAAACCCATGTAGAAAGTTGTGAATTGCCTTTAAAGGACGTATGAGACCTCCAAAGCTGCAGTGTAACTTCCTGAACTAAATCCTTTAGTGATTCTTCATCTCGCGCATAAGCCCTGCTTATATGCATAATCAAGGCCATGTTTTCCTCTACATACGATTTGAAGAAATCTTCTGACACGCAACTTTTGGTTAGTAACTAAATACCTCGATTTATTTCAATCTCGGGTTTATTTTTTTTTCGCAGCAGCTTTTTTACCACCTCTGCCTTTTTTTTCTGGAGCTTTTTCAGCCAATTCTTTACATTGTTCGAATGTAAGTTCTTCAGGAACCATGTCTTTTGGAATCTTTACATTTTTCTTGCCAAACTTGATGTAGGGGCCCCATCTTCCATTCAAAACAGCAACCGTTTCATCTTCATCAAATGTCTTGATGTATTTGTTAGCATCTGCTTCTCGCTTATCCAATATAAGTTGGATAGCCTCTTCCTCGTTGATGGTCAATGGATCTTGTTCTTTTTTTATTGAGACAAACTTTCCATCATGACGAATATATGGTCCGAATCTTCCCACTGCCGCTACCATTGGTTTATCCTCAAAAGTTCCAACTTCTCTTGGTAGCTTGAAAAGTTCTAAAGCTTCTTCCAGATTGATGGTATCCATGAACTGGCCATGTTTAAGACTGGCGTATTGAGGTTTTTCTTCTCCCTCAATCAGCTCACCCTTTTGAACATAGGCGCCATATTTTCCATGGCGTGCATAGATTTTTTCGCCCGTCTTAGGATCTTCACCAATCTCTCTTACCTGATTGACAGAAGCGCGATCTAAATCAGCAGACTTCTCTACAGTTGAATGAAATCCTCCATAGAATTTGTCAATCATTTTATTCCATTCTGTTTTGCCCTGAGCTATATCATCAAATTGCTGTTCAACATCGGCTGTAAAATGGTAATCAATTACGTTAGGGAAGTGATCAACAAGAAAGTCATTCACAACCATTGCGGTATTAGTAGGGAAAAGCTTGTTTTTTTCTGCTCCCGTCATCTCAGTGACTTCCTCACGCTTTATTTCTCCGTCTTTAAGCTTACACTCTATTGAGATTCGTTCGTGACCTTCTCTAGCGTCTTTCTCAACATAATTTCTTTTTTGAACTGTAGAAATAGTCGGCGCATAAGTTGAAGGTCTACCTATGCCCATTTCTTCTAACTTCTTCACTAAGCTCGCCTCTGTATAGCGAGGTGGATGTCGAGTAAATCCTTGTTTAGATAAAATCTGCTTTAAATCGAGTGATTGGCCCACACTAAGAGGTGGAAGCATATTGGTGTTTTCCTCTTCTCCTTCATCATCTGTGGATTCTATATATACTTTTAAGAAACCTTCAAACTTCACAACTTCACCCTTGGCTACTAACTTTTCATCAGTAGTCGAAATTCCGATTGTTGCAGTAGTCTTCTCTAATTGCGCATCCGACATTTGTGATGCAATTGCCCGTTTCCAAATCAAATCATAAAGTCTATGCTCTGCATCATCTTTTCCAGCAGATTGTACTCCAAAGTTTGTAGGTCTAATCGCTTCGTGAGCTTCTTGCGCCCCAGAGTTCTTGGTTTTGAAAACTCTACGATTAGCATACTCTTCTCCGTAGTTTGCATTGATAGCGGAAGCAGCACCATTTAATGCTTCATCAGATAGATTTACGGAGTCCGTTCTCATGTATGAGATCTTACCGGCTTCATATAGCTTTTGAGCCACGGACATGGTTCTTGCCACTGAATAACCAAGCTTTCTACTTGCTTCTTGTTGTAATGTCGAAGTAGTAAATGGAGGTGCTGGCGATTTTTTTGCAGGCTTTGTTTCTAAATTCTCAATCGAAAAATCTGCTCCATTACATTTCTGAAGAAAGCTCATCGCGTCATCTTCAGTCTTGAATTTTTTAGGTAATTCTGCTTTTAAAATTTTACCACCGCCAAGATTAAATTCAGCGGTAATCCTAAAAGAAGCAACAAGATGGTATAGGGCTCCTGAACTATTGATTGGCGACCATAGCTATGGAAA
>CAZWLS010000151.1:0-9721 GCA_964634415.1 uncultured Roseivirgaceae bacterium
AATAAGATCAAAAAAGAAAGGCCAAAAAAGATGTTTCTTTTGGAGAAATAGCGATAGAAAAAAAACGGAAACATTAAGACTAAGAATCCCCATGGGATAATGAAAAAAACTAGTCCGGAGCTGAAAGATTCTATGAAACTGTCTCTGGATCCGTGTGGAATTGGCACTTGAGTAATCGGATCATTTTTAGACCACAGCCAATAGGGAAGTATTACAAAAATGGTTATAAAAATTGTTGAAAACCCAAATCCAGCAATTCGTGAGAAGTACTTCTTAAAATATTTGAAAAAATGACTGAATTTGATTGCTTTATACGATCCTAATTCTTCATGACTGGCATCCATAATTGCGGTACCCATTAAGGGTAAAACGAAGAAGACCATTCCGAATATTGGTGTTACATGATGCGAGCATACAGCCACTGCGATTAGGCTTATAGCAGCAACATAATAGCGTAATTTTCCTGTCCTGATATACTTATTGATCTCCGGTAAAGCATGCAATAACCAACTGATTCCTAACATCATAGGAAGTTGGCCAAAGACATGAAAAGCTTCGATTACACTCGGCAAAAAGACCGCTATCAAAGAAGCATATCCTGCTGATTCGGCGTTGCCAGTTATTAATTTTGAAAATCGGAAGGATCCTGTAACATACAATACTACAATGCCAAAGCAGAGAATGTAGGTTGCAAATTTTAACCCATTTAGGAATGAGACTAATCCAATGAGTTGATGGAGCAATGGTGGGTAGCTGGTTAGTCCAAACCCCGTATACCAACGGTATTCCCATGGATCGAACCAAGATTTACTGTAGTGATCTCCAAAAAATATATGAACATAGACATCGTAGGTGTCTTCAAGTGTGCTCAAAAAGGAAGCTCCATGAAAAACTAAACCAATAGCTATTGCTAAGGAAAGTATGTAATAGACTTTTTGTTTACTGTCATTCAAACTAGCAATAGTGTATTTGTGTAAAGTGTAATTTAAAAAGAAGTCTCTCTAATTTATCGAAGTAAACATCTTGATATTAGGATACTCGATGAGGCTACACATAATTTGGTTGTTTGACCTAATAACTAAGACATAATGTAAGTATTGAAATCACTCCGCTTGTATTTAATTGCTTGTAACTAAATGGCTAGACCGAGATTGAAGCTAGTTTATTATTTGAGCCATTGAAGTCAACATAGACACTGAATTTCATAAAATAAGAATATTCAAGTGTGTGCAAGATAGATTCTGCTGATTGAAGAGGGCTGCAGTTTAGAGCTCTTAGTTTCCGAAAATTCATTAATTCCTAAAATTTGAGTTTCTTTATTTGAATTAAGGAAGTTTCACCACCCTTCAAATTTCAACGAGTTGTGCGATTAGCAATTTCATTTCTACTTGCGATTACATTTCTATCTTCCAACGGTCAAGATTTTGATGAGCTTAAGAAGCTTACCGGAGCCAATCCTGATTCAGCCATTTTGGTTTTATCAAAGTATCTGAAAGATGAAAATGATACGATTAAAGCAGTTTCCCATCAGTTGATAGGTAATTCTTATTATTTCAAGTCCTTGTACGATTCTGCTATCAGTCATTACGAAAAGTCTAATGATCTACTAGATTCATTAGACGAAAAGCATCTAGGTTGGATGGCCAAAAACTACAATAACATTGGTGTGTCCTCCAACTTTGAAATGAAGTTGGAGCAAGCCTACGAAAATCACCGAAAAGCATTAGGAATACGCGAAGTACTGAATGATCCTATGGTCACATCGTCTCTAAATAATATAGGACTTGTACTTTATGATCTTCAAAATTTTGAAGATGCTTTGGTGTATTTTCAAAAATCATACATCGCTAAAATTCGATTCAATCAATTTTCTCGACTGTCAACGACAATTAGGAATATTTCAAGGACTTATAGTTCACTTAAACAATATGATTCTGCCATCTTCTATTTAGAAAAAGGACTGACCCATTTAGATTCTATTCCTAACAAAAGAGAACTGGCTTCATTTTACACCAATTTAGGTTACAATTATGATTTAATAGAAGATTATGAAAAAGCCATAAAATATGGAAAGCTAGGGTTTGAGATAAAAAAAGGACTTGGTAATAATTATGAACTAATCAATAGTGGAATAAACTTGGCGGTTGGATACAGAAAGATTGGTCAACATGCGATCGGGGAGAGGTATTTGGATAGCCTTGAAATGATGATTTCGGATATTGATAGTTATGCAAACTCATATAAATACTATACCAATCGGGCCTATAACAACTATGCGCTTTCCAATTTTGAAAAAGCCTATGACTTCTTGTTATTATCTCGTCAACTCTCGGATTCAATTACTGACGAAACCAATTCCAAGTTGTTGCTTGATTTAGAAGAGAAATATCAATCAGAACAAAAGGAATTGGAGATTGAGAAATTGACTGCTATTAATGAACTCCAACAACTCAAAGCAGATCAGGATGCGCAAACAAGAATCATCCTTATTGGAGGAATAATTGCATTGGTGGTAATCGCTCTGCTTCTTTACTCCAGGTTTATTACAAAGTCGAAAACAAACAAGTTGCTAGATACTAAAAATCAAGAACTTGCTTCTATCAATCAAACCAAGGATAGGCTATTTTCAATTATATCGCATGATTTAAAGAGCCCATTATCTTCATTTCATTTGATTACTCAAAGCCTTGCGGAAAACATTGATGCCCTAGACAAGGCTCAGTTAAAAGAATACTTGGAGTCACTTCGTGATAGTTCATCGAGTGTTAGAGATATGATGGATAATCTTCTGAAGTGGGCGTTGACACAGACGGATCAGCTTGGTTGTAAGATGGAGCCAGTCAATCTTGGTCATGTTTTAGAAAATGTCATTGGTCAGTTAGGGGTCGTTTCAAGCAATAGATCTATTACAATTCAAAGCAATTTTGACAAAAATCTTAAACTACAAGGAGATGCAAGTTTCCTTGAAATAGTACTTCGGAATTTGTTGAGCAACTCTATTAAATTCACAGAGCCTGGAAAGTCAATCCAGATAGATTCATCTACAGATGAGCTTCATGCAGTTGTAAAAGTATCTGATGAAGGAGTAGGAATGAATCAGGATGAAATTGATAAATTGTTGTCAGGCGAAATTCTTGGCGTAGAAATACAAAACTCTCAAGAGAAAGGTACTGGGCTTGGAATAACTTTAGTTAATGAGCTTGTCAAAAAAATGGAAGGAAAATTACAGGTTGAGACATCACTAGGTAAGGGAACTACCTTTACGCTTTCATTTAAAAAAGTTGCATGAATAAAATTCAACTCTTTATTATCGATGATCATAAAATCGTAAGAGATGGATTAAAAGCTCTGCTTATTGGCAGACCTCAAATCAATGTTTGCGGAGAAGCCTCGTCGATTGGAGAAGCCAAGGAAAGATTGAAATCAATTCAACCAGACATGCTCTTTGTAGATCTTAAACTTCCGGATGGGAATGGAAGTGAATTTTTATTAGAATATTTAGGTACCAATCCTAATGTTAAAAGTGCCTTATTAACAGCCGAACCTAATTATGCAGATCTCAAGCGGGCAGAATCTGCTGGAGTAAGATCTTTCTTGACAAAGGATATTGATCGTGATGAATATTATTTGGCGATTGACAAAATGATTGCCGGGAAGAAACATATTTCATCTGCGTTTGCTAATATTCTGATGAATGAAAGTGTATTACTTACACCGCGTGAAATTGAAGTACTTCAAGGATTTGCTGCTGGCCTTACCTATAAAGAAATCGGGGGCAAGTTGGATATAAGTCCTCGAACTGTTGAGACGCATAAAATTAATCTCCTTGAAAAATTCAATGCAAAGAGTATAGTTGAAATGGTTCGTCTGGCAATTCGAGAAGGCCATATAGAAGCATAGTCCGTAAAATTCCGGAGACACAATAGGAAAATTCCCGATCCTTTTTGATTTGTAGCTTAAAGAGCTTTGGAGACAAATTATTGTCGCCATGAAAAAACTACTTATCACTACTGCTTTATGCTTTTTATTTGTTCTCAATCTTGTAGCTCAACCAGCTATTACCAGTTATACACCAGCTCATGCGGCAACCGTAAATTCTGGAATTCTAGAATATACGGTTGTCTTTGATACAGATGTCAACTACGTAGGAGAGGATGGTTCCATTTATTTGAGGCAAACAGGTGCGTCTACATTATATCAAGTTACTGCCGCTGATATCGAAGTGGTTGGCAACGTTGTTACAATTACAATAGATAAGCCGGTTCCAGACGGATCAATTTCATTAAGTTTCGATTTATACATATCCGGCACTGCTTTTGAAAGTACAAGCGGGGTTGCCTTTGATGGTAATTTTGCCGATAGACCTAGAGTTACAGTATCTTATTCAAATCCTACTATGGCTTCCATATCTCCAGGAGATGGTGCTGTTGACGTTGATTTTAATCAAAATCTAACAATAACTTTTAATGAAAACATTCGACCCAGTTCTTTTGCCGGATATAGCTCATTTGATATACGCGTTCGATCACTAAATGATGGACTCACGCAATTTTTCTATTTGTCAGATCCGGAAGTAAGTGTAGGAGCTAATTCAATTACTATTAACCCCTCTGAAAGTTTCAGGTCCGGAGACGAATTATTTGTCCAAATCATAAAAGGAGTAATTGAATTGGATGATCCTACTCCTGGGTTATTTTTTAATGATTTAGATAATTCAGTCGATTGGAATTTTACGGTAACAGTTGACGATACTGCTCCATTAGCTACTTCTACATCTCCATCGGATGGCGGAACTTATGCACCTCTTGGAGCAACAGGTGGAATTGTATTTAATGAAGACATTCAAGAAGGTTCTGGCACAATCGCGTTGTATCTAGCAGATGGTACACTTGTTGAAAGTATTCCAACAGGTGTTGATGATCCGAGGTTAGATGTTTTGAGTTTTAGAATTACGTGGGATTTTGACACGGATCTTATACCACTGACAAATTACTATATTCTTGTATCTGAAGGTGCTTACGAAGATCTAGCAGGAAATTCGTTTGGTGGAATTGGTATCGGGGAATTGGATTTCACTTCAAATGCACGTCCGGCCATTGAATCGCTGACACCTGCGAATAATGCCACAGGAGTAGTTGTCAATCCTTCAATCGTTCTTGATTTCGATGATGCAGTATATGTGAATGATGAAAATACGGAATTGATTTTAAAGGAATATGTCACTGACAATATCATCGAATCGTATGATTTATATAATCTAGACTTGGGAGATGGAGCAGGGTATTTTTCTGATGGAGCGATTACACTTTCATTGTCTAACCCTCTTGCAGAGGGTACTCAATATTATTTTGTTCTTGAACCTTCAGATGCAATAAGATACGATTTCAATGCAGAGGCATTTGTCGGTCTCGATGATAAAGATGATTGGGCATTCACTACTGAAATAATCGACAATGATGCTCCAGTTATTACATCCCTAAGCCCTAATGATGGATCATCTGGGATTCCGATAGATGAGATGTTGACTGTGGAGTTTGATGAAGACATAGCCTTACCAACTGGAACTCTTACTGGATTTATAAGGATTAGAAATAGTGATGGGTCAACATTTACTAACGTCCCATACAACACAAATTCTGTATCGGAGGGATGGCTCTCTGTAGATGGGAATACAATCTCATTTTTGAGAGGAACGATGTCTTATGAGTCAGATTATTATGTATATATCGATGATAATACATTGGCTGATTTAGCCGGCAATAGGATAACTGATCTGGATAACAATACATTTTGGAATTTCACAACAGAAGTAGAGCCAGATACGCAAGCACCTATAGCAACGTCGACTTCCCCATCTGATGAAGGTACTTTTGCGCCGCTTACCGCCACCGGAGGTATTGTGTTTAACGAGGACGTTCAAGAAGGGTCAGGTACGATAGCACTCTATTTGAGTGATGGGTCTTTGATTGAAAGCATAACTACAGGGATTGGAGATTCGCGATTAGGTCAACCTGCAGGTTTTAGGATAACATGGGATTTTAATACCGATCTTATTCCGTCCAATCAATATTACATTCTTGTATCA
Organism: uncultured Roseivirgaceae bacterium; assembly: GCA_964634415.1. Classification (GTDB taxonomy): domain Bacteria; phylum Bacteroidota; class Bacteroidia; order Cytophagales; family Cyclobacteriaceae; genus Ekhidna. The sequence continues at coordinate 6,086 of CAZWLS010000151.1, forward strand.
GCAGGAGCATATGTGGACTTAGCAGGGAATCCCTATGCTGGTATTGGCATTGATGAATTAGACTTTACAGCTAATGCGAGACCACTTGTTGAATCCCTTTCCCCTGAAAATGATGCAGAAAATGTCACCATCGATGCTTCTTTAATGCTTGATTTGGATGTTAGTGTGTACACTGATGGAGTCGTTAACCTGTCTATAAAGGAGTATGATACAGACAATGTTTTTGAAACAATTGTATTAAGCTCGCTAGACATTGGATTTGGTGATGGAGCCTTTCCTGATGGGATAATATCAATCGATCTATCAAGTGATTTTGATGAAGATACTGAATATTATGTAGTGCTTGAGGGTGATGGATTTATTCGAAGCGAAATAAATACAGAAACATTTATAGGATTAGATGATAAAGACGATTGGGTATTCACAACCGAAATCATTGATAGTACACCACCTTCTATTGTCAGCATTGATCCTGCCGACGATGCCATAGATGTATCAATTGATCAAGTATTCACTGTTACTTTTTCAGAGCCAGTAGCGTTTAGTGAGCTTGGTTTTATCAGATTCAGGAAAACAGCTGATGGAAGTACGCATACCAATATTCCATTCAATCAAACAAGCGTTGATAATGGTTGGGTTAGCATAGAAGGTAATTCGGTTTCGTTTAGTCGCGATCTTTTTGATTACAACACGAGTTATTATATCACTTTTGATGATGGAGTTTTTCTAGACCTTGCAGGAAACTCACTTTCAGGTTATGACACTGATACAGATTTTTGGAATTTTACCACAGCACCGATTGATGGACCTGAGCTAGTCTCATTTACTCCAGTGGATAATGGATTAATTGATCCTCAGCCTCGGGTTTTTACCATGACATTTGATGAAACGGTACAGTTTGGAAATTCTAGCGTTGCAAGATTTTCAGTTTTTACTGAAGATGGATCAGATTATATAAATACCAATTTCAGTGAAGCTTCAGGGAGAGTAAATTTCAATGATAATGTGGTGACCGTAACTTTTACAGGACCTGACTGGACGCCCGGTAATTATTATGTAACATTAAGTCCAGATGCAATTGAGGATTTGGATGGCCATCAATTTGAAGGGATAAGTGGGACTACAGCATGGAATTTTAGCGTTAACGATCCATCCAAAACTGATCAGACTATAACTTTTGAGGCGATAGCTGAAAAATCGTTCTCAGATAGCCCATTTGCTTTAAATGCAAGTGCTACATCAGGGTTGGATGTTTCTTATTCAGTGATTAGTGGACCTATTTCTCTTAATGAATCAAGTGAAGTAATAATCGAAGGAGTTGGAATGGCTACAATAGCAGCTAATCAATCGGGGAATGATCAGTATAATCCTGCAGAGCAGGTTGAAGTCACCTTCGAAATCGTAAAGGCAGATCAGTTCATAACCATCATAGAGGTAGGCGATAAATATGTTAATGATGACTCATTTAATATTATAGCAGAATCAACTAGTGATTTATCACTTGCCTTTGAAGTAACGGGTCCGGCAACTATCACAGATAATACAGTGACACTTGATGGTGTTGAAGGAACGGTAGTTATTACGGTTAGTCAAGTAGGTGATGAAAATTACAATTCAGCCACAGCTAGTGAAACAATTGACGTTTCAAAAAGAGATCAATTAATTTCATTTGAATCAATAACTGATAAGACCTTCGGTGACAACGCATTCTCTATTAATGCAACTGTTGATTCAGGATTAGAAGTCGAGCTTTCTGTAATTTCTGGACCAATAACAATGAGTGGTAACGAAGTGACTATCATAGGAGCCGGAGAGGTGATTGTAGCAGCAGACCAACAAGGTGATAATGTATACAATCCTGCGAGTCAGGTAACAAGATCATTTACTATTGGCAAGGCAGATCAGACAATACAAATAGTTGAAATTGCTGATAAGCTGACATCTGATGGTCCCTTTGATATAGAGGCGTCGACGGATAGTGAGCTAGAGCTGAGCTACGAAGTTTCAGGGCCTGTAAGTATTGTAGGAAATACTTTGACGCTTGACGGTTCTGAAGGCACAGTAGTAGTTAATGTAACTCAGAATGGAAATGATAACTTCAATGCTGCATCAGCAAGTGTAAGCTTCGAAGTTACCCATGGAGAAACTCTTTCAATTGAAGATCAATTGAAAATCAGTGTTTATCCCAATCCATTTACCGATTACCTCATAATTGAAAGTGAGGAAAAAGCGGCAATTAAAATCTTTGATATCGAAGGAAGTGTTGTGCAATCTTACGAAGTAAAGAATGGTTATTTAGATACTTCATCGCTTCCTAAAGGAAGCTATTTTATGGAAATAAAGGTTGCTGACAGTGTGATTGTCAGGCGAGTTATAAAGGCAAACTAAGGCGGCAATAGCTTAGGCTATATGCGTAAAGCCACTCTTAGAGTGGCTTTTTTTGTGAATTATTCTAATAGCATCATTTTAATGGAGGTGTCATGCTTGATATCATCATTCTCATCTCTTCTCTGCTTTTATCCATTACTTGAATAATACTATCAATGGTAGGATCTTTTCGCAAGTTGCTAAATCGTGGATCATTTCTAAGTTTTACAGATTGAAGAAATCCTCTTTTTTCAAACATTGTTATTAATAGAGAAATTGCCTTCTCTAGTTGATTATCTAAGGAATACAATGCTAGCAACTCCGTATCTTGACCTAGACCTAATCTACCCTCGTTCAGAACACTTTCATAATGTTGGATACCCTCGTCTATCCAAACTTGTGCTGAATCTGCGTCTCTTATTAAATATCCCTGTATTGAACAAGCCATCCAATCTTCTTTACCAAAACTGGATTCAAGATTTGATACCATAGATAAAAATCTTCTTGAAATCGAACTATCTAATTGAAGCGAATTTGCTGCATTATTTAGCTTATAAATATTGGCGGAATCTATTGCTAAAATCTGATCCATCATTTCAACAGCCTTATCCTCTATTTGCTGTTCAATGAATATATTGGCAAGGATAAGGTGACCGTTTGTCGAATTTGGATCAACTTCCACGCCTCTTTTCATGATTACTTCTGCTGAATCATACATGCCAATGTAGGAAAGACCTTGAGCAAGCTGCGAATAACTGTATGCGTTCAATGGATTTGCTCGAAGGCTCTTAAAAACCAAACTTTTCTTACGCTCCCGGTAACTTGCTCACTTTCTAAACTGGTAGTTTCCTACAAATTAATAAACTAAGATTAGTTTGGAAAGGCTGAGTATTTTGAAGTACATCTTAGAATTGGAACAAAATGAAATATGCGCTTTTGTAATCGGTTGTAGGTTTCACATGCAAACACCATTTGATAAATATCACATTAGTTCGCTTTTGAAAATTGATCATCAAGCTTCATTTCTTGTTAATCACTCATTAGTTATTTTGTTGATTTTTCTATTTAACTGATTGAGCATTGATTGCGTTTCTCTTATAGAATCCTTTAAAGAATTAGTTGAGGAATGGTACGCCGAATTAAATACAATAAATAAAATAGACGCTATCAAAAATATTGTTATTGTCAGAGGTTCTAAAATCTGATATATAAGGAATCTTGAACTTTCAAAACAAAAATGATTTATAATGTCTGCATAAGTCAAAAGAG
>CAZWLS010000152.1:0-5629 GCA_964634415.1 uncultured Roseivirgaceae bacterium
CTGCTGGGGTAGGGTGTTTGAATGCCCATCTTTCCGCGTACGTTTTGAAAGCTTTATCAAATAGTTCAGGACCCATTACAGTAGTTCTAAGCAAGTTCAAAGCTGTAGCAGGTTTTGCATAAGCATTGCTACCAAATTGTCTAATCTGCTCAGAGTTTGTCATGATTGGTCGTACCAAACCTCTTTCTCCACTCATGTAAGGAACAATGTTAGCGGCTGGACCTCTTCTTGAAGGATAATCATAGTCCAAATAGTTGGTTGCAAATTCTTGCTCCGTTAAGTACTGTACAAACGTGTTCAATCCTTCATCCATCCAAGTCCACTGACGTTCGTCAGAGTTGATGATCATAGGGAAGAAGTTGTGACCTACCTCATGGATGATAACAGAGATCATTCCATGCTTAAGTCTGTCTGAGTAAGTACCGTCTTCTTTAGGTCGACCATAGTTGTAGCAAATCATAGGGTATTCCATACCAATAGATGCTGTGTGCACAGAGATGGCTACTGGGTATGTATACTCAATGGTATGCTTAGAATAAGTCTCTAAAGTTTGCTTTACTGCAAGGGTAGAGAACTCTTCCCAAAGTGGATTTCCTTCTTTAGGATAGTAAGACATCGCTAATGGCTCATTGCCTTCGCTCAACTTCACCGCCATTGCATCCCAGATGAATTTTCTTGAAGCACAGAAACCGTAATCTCTTACATTTTCAGCTTTGAACTTCCAGGTCTTAGTGTCAGTAGCTCGCGATTTTTCATTTTTCTTAGCTTCTTTCTCCGTAACGATAATTACTGGCTTTTCGTAGCTTTTCTTGGCTTGCTCAAATCGCTCCAACTGCTTTTCTGAAAGGACGTCCTTCGGATTTTGAAGCATTCCAGTAGCTCCAACAATGAAATCAGAAGGGACTGTTAAATCAACTTCGTAATCACCGAAAGTCAATGCGAACTCACCTCTACCTAGAAATTGTTTGTTTTGCCAGCCTTCATTATCGATGTAAACGGCCATTCTAGGGAAAAACTGTGCGATAGTGTATAAGTAATTATCTTCTTTTTCGAAGTACTCTAGGCCTGAACGACCTCCATCAGTCATTCTGTTATTGATATTATACATCCAATCGATGCTGAAAGACATGTTTTGACCAGACTTCAATGGTTGATCTAGATCTATTCTCATCATTGTTTTATTGATGATGTAAGACATGTTCTTACCACCACTTTTCACTGATTTAATCTTAAACCCACCATCATAATCATTATCTCCAGTTAATCTGAAAACTGCGAAAGCACTTAATGTATCTCTCATGCTGTTTCTTCCGATAAGTGGAGAATCAGAATCTCTTGCTCTCATGTTTTGATCGAGCTGTACCCACAGATACTCAAGATCGTCAGGAGAGTTGTTGTAATAAGTGATATCCTCGCTACCAGTAATTGTTTGATTCTTATCATCCAAAACAATTTTCATTTTGTAATCGGCCTTTTGTTGCCAATACTGATGTCCCGGTGCGCCGGAAGCAGTACGGTACACATTAGGAGTTGGCAGCATGGTTCCTAGCTGCTCAAACTTTTGTTCCCATTCTGTGTCCTTTTGTTTTCGATCTTGACCCATTGCAACAGATCCAATCAAAAACGCCACGATTAAAAGGGTGCTCTTCTTCATAATTGCGTTTAGTTAATAATATTTTAGTTTAAGTAATTCGTGTCTAACATGAGCATTAGTGCGATTCCTCCCACTGCAGATGAAATGATCATTTTCCAATCTCTTCTTCCAACACCACCAATACCTACGAAAATGAAACTAATCACCATAAATAATGCAACGATTATTATTTGACCTACCTCTAATCCTACATTAAAGGCAAATAATGGAAGGATGATTGACTCTTCATTGCCAAGTAATGCGCGCAGATAATTAGAGAATCCGAGACCATGGATCAAACCAAAAAATCCTGCATATACATAGTTTCTCCATATTTTACCCTCAGCGATTCTATCATCGTTGGTAAAGAGGTTTGAAATTGCTGTAACTAGGATTGTAACCGGAATTAAAAATTCTATTAGGTCAGCATTGATATTTACCACCCGCATGGTTGAAAGGGCCAACGTAATCGAATGACCTATAGTAAATGCTGTAACTAGAATAAGAATTTTTTTCCAGTCAGTTCTTTGAAACAGTGCACAAAGAACAATTACAAATAGTATATGATCATATCCATTTATGTCAAGTATATGATCAAATCCAAGTCCGTAATACAGTTTAAACTCACTCATGGGGTAGCGAATATAAGCTAAGCTTTTGATCCATTGATTTCATAAATGGAATGATTTGATGAACGGTATTGATGGTGGGCATGCCATTTGCGTAGATTTGAGGTATGATTACAGCGGTACTTATTTTTTTCAAGGTATTCATACATCCATTTCATGTAAGTGTGACCGATATAAAATTCAAAGAAGACAAAAAGGCCATCCAGATTAGCACTCGAATCTTCCTGGATGATTTGGAACTTGCACTTCAAGAATACAGTGGCAACGATAAGTTGGATATAACCAAGCAAGAAAATTGGGAAGAGGTGAAAGCCAACCTTAAACCTTACGTTTTAGAGAGATTAAAAATATGGGATGCTAAGGATCGCGAGTATGATCTTAACTGGGTGGGTGCAGAGATGGAAGATGATGTAATGTGGTGCTACATTGAAATTGAAAAAGTGAAAAAATTAGGTCAGGTAAAAGTGTGGAACAGTATTTTACATGAAGTCTGGAGCGATCAAGAAAATCTGGTTCATTTCCGTGCTTTCGATGACGTTAAAAGCGCGAGGCTTTATAAAGGAGAAGATACAGAAGTATTTGAATGGGGTAAATAAATTTTATCGCCTTTCTTCTTATCAGACCACTTTCCATTGCTTACCATCGTGCTTAAGTAAAGTGATTTCTGAAGTCATGAACTCAAAGTAGACTTTTCGATTTTCAAATTCACTTTTAGCTTCATAAAACCTTGCTTTCCTTAAATCGCGGAAGCCAACAGTGACATGTGGGTGAAATGGGCGGTCTTTATAATTCCCATTGTCTAGCTTCAATTCCTTTCTACATGCAGTTATGACAGTCTTTTGAAGGTTGTCTAATTCTTCTGTGCCAATCACATTTACAAAAACTACTCGAGGCTCAAAAAAGTCGAAATCATTTAGTTCAATTTTGAATGGAACAAGACGATCATTTATCGATCTGATCACCTCTTGCAACTGGTCAAATTTTTTATCCTTCCATTTGAAGGGCATGTGCAAAGTGATATGCGGAGGAGAATTTAGTGCATGCTTACTGTCAAATTTTTGAGCAATTTCATTTTTAAATGCAGTTATCTCATCTTGAATTTCTTGAGGAGGTAGGATCGCGATGAAATATAGAGATTCGCTCATTTTGCAAGTACTTGCTTCATTGATTCCCAGTATGTGGGAAAATTGGAAAGATCGTTGTGATGTCCTCCTTCAATCGTAAAGAATTCTGCAGGCTTATTTTCTAAACTTTCTAACAACTTTGCTCCGGAAGAATAATCGACTACTTCGTCATCAGTGCCGTGGAAAATAAAAATAGGAGTTGATGCTGTTGAAAGTGACTGCTCATTATCGAAATCATACCGCAACAATATACTGGTTGGATAAATTGGTATGATGTCTCTGGCAACGTCTTTAAGGCTGTGGAATGGTGTCTCTAAAATCAATTTTGATGGATTGTTTTTACCCGCCAAGTAGCATGCAAAGGATGATCCAATTGATCGACCAAATAGAATAATACTGCCTTCATCCGCAATCTGAGTTGCGTATTTGTAGATGGAATCAGCATCTTCTAGCATGGCTTTTTGACTTTTTTTCCCACTACTTTTTCCATATCCGCGATAGTCGACGATGAATACTTCATACCCAAGCTCGACAAACGGGTAGACGATTTCTCCCCAGCGCGCAAGATTCCCGGCGTTTCCATGAAAATAGAGAATAAGCCCCTTCGAGTCTTTTTGAGTAAAATGCAGCCCGTTTATCTCCGCACCATCATCCATAGTTATAAAGTGTTCATCAAAATCGGCTTGGAAAGAGTACTGGTAATCCATTGGGAGATCTTCAGGTAAAAAGATAAGGCGCTCCTGAAGCGCATAGATTATGACTCCAAAAGTCAGGTATAGACCAAGCAGAATTATGAGTAATAATTTTAGCGTGTTCAGCATCTGTCCCTATAATTTTTTCAATGCTTTCTTTTAAAAGAGAGACTTGTTTCCTCTGGATTTATGGGTTTTAGCTCCTCAGAATCTATAATTTCTTCGAGCATGCGGTGGTATTCTTCATGTGTATATAAATCATTATGACCACCCCCAATAACAGAGTAAAGTCGTGTCACTTTGGGATTAATATTAGATAAGGCAAGGCTGGATTTATAGGGGATCAACTTGTCTTTGGTGCCATGTATAATTTTAATTGGACATGTTACGTATTTGATCCATTTGTAAGTTCTTAATGGATATTTTAAGATTAAGGATGCCGGCATAAATGGAATGTAGCGCTTGGCCATTTTTGTCATGCTGTAGTAGGGGGATTCTAAAATCAGCATCCTTGGGTTGTTGTTGCTTGCAAGTTTTGCTGCGAATCCAGAACCCATAGAGCGACCGTAAATTGTAATATATTTTTCATCGACACGGCTCTTCAATATATCGTATACACGCTGCATATCATTTTTAATGATTTCCTCAGACCTCCTGAGCCCTTTACTCTTACCAAAACCTCTGTAATCTACCATCGCAACATCAAAACCCAATCTTGTGAAGTCAACAGCAAATTTTCCCCAACCCTTTATCGAACGAGAATTTCCTTTTAAGTACAGGACAATACCCTTCGGCTTGGGGATGCTAAAATGAACTCCATTGATCCGGACATCATCTCCTATATAAAGATTGTGTTCCTCACTTTTTTGATTTGGATATTTGAATTCAAAATCAGCAGGTAGTTTTTCAGGTTTAAATAGAAACCTCTCTTGTAAGAAATACGCCGCCACATTGGTAATAATGTAGATTGATAGAATCACTATGATGATAGTCGTTACCAATGATTTAAATTAACGCCTGTTTTTTTGGAGGTTCTCTCTTTAAATATAATGAATCAAAAGATCCATTGAAGAATGAGGACTTCTCAAAAGGAATAAAATATCATACCTATGAAAAACTGGAAGATTGTATTACTCATTGTGATTTTGGTTAGTTGCCAAACCACCAATACCTCAACATCCACCTCAACGACTTCTAATACCGATGATTTAGAAGCTTTTACTTCAAGCATGAACAAGCAAGAAGGATATTTCAATTTTTTCTATGACGAGGAGGTAGGTCGAATGTTTCTGGAGGTCGATAAAATAGGCGAAGAATTTCTATACGTGAATTCCTTGGCAGCGGGGATTGGTTCTAACGACATAGGATTAGACAGAGGCCAGTTGGGAGGTGAACGCGTTGTTAAATTTGAAAAGCATGGCAACAAGCTTTTGCTTATTCAGCCAAACTATGACTACCGTGCCATCAGCGACAATCAAGATGAGGTTAAATCCGTAGCTGAAGCATTTGCAAGCTCAGTTATAGGCGGGTTTGAAATTAAAACCAAGAACA
>CAZWLS010000152.1:5673-9672 GCA_964634415.1 uncultured Roseivirgaceae bacterium
ATGGAGTAAGCGGGCGATTACGAGGATCCAATCAAGGAAATTTTTCTGTAGATAAATCCAGATCAGCCATATTCATGGATGGGACATTCAATTTTCCCAAAAACACAGAATTTGAATCAATCCTGACTTTTAGCGGAAATGCCACGGGCTGGTGGCTTAGGTCTGTTACGCCTACTCCAGATGCTGTAACCGTACGAACACACCACAGCTTTATTGAGCTTCCTGATGATGATTATACTCCACGACTACTCGATCCGCGTTCAGGATATTTTAACATTTCCTATCAAGACTATGCCACTCCAATTGAAGATCAGCTCGTAAAGCGATTCATTGTTCGTCACAGATTGAACAAGAAGGACCCAAATGCTGCTGTGAGTGAGGCTGTTGAACCGATCATATACTATGTCGACAGAGGTGCCCCGGAGCCAGTACGATCAGCGCTGATCGAAGGAGCGAGCTGGTGGAATCAGGCATTTGAAGCTGCAGGATATAAAGATGCATTTCAGGTGAAAGTAATGCCGGAAGGAGCACATCCGCTTGATGTGCGATACAATGTTATACAATGGGTGCATAGATCCACAAGAGGATGGAGCTATGGTAGTGGCATTACAGATCCAAGGACAGGCGAAATGATTAAGGGGCATGTAAGCCTAGGATCACTTCGTGTGAGGCAAGATTTTCTTATTGCCACAGGCTTATTGCAACCGTATGAAAATGGCGATGAGCGTCCCAATGCGATGACTGAAATGGCGTTGGCAAGATTAAGACAACTTTCTGCCCATGAGGTTGGCCACACGCTTGGATTGGCACACAATTTTGCTGCAAGCGTCAATGATAGAGCTTCTGTCATGGATTATCCACATCCATATGTGAAGTTGGATGATCAAGGAAATATCGACTTAAGCGAAGCTTATGATGATAAAATAGGAGCTTGGGATAAGGTGACAATTACCTACGGATATAGCGATTTTCCAGAAGGAGAAAACTCAGATAAGCTTGCCAAGATTTTAGATGATGCTTTTAGCAGCGGTTTACGATATATCACAGATCAAGATGCAAGACCATCTAGTGGGTTGCATCCAGAGGCTCACCTGTGGGATAACGGAACTAGCGCTGCGGATGAACTGAATAGAATGATGAAGATTCGCAGAAAAATCCTTGATGATTTTTCAGAAAAGGCCATCAGAACTAATATGCCGATGAGCTCAATAGAAGAAGTGTTGGTTCCGATGTATCTTTTCCATAGATATCAAGTTGATGGCGCTTCTAAGCTGATTGGCGGTCTAAATTATAGCTATGCGCTCAGAGGAGGTAATGAAGTAGTCACTAAGATGCTTACTTCTGAAGAACAGCTCGGTGCTTTGGATGCACTTCTAAATGCTACTAAGGTTGAGAATTTAAAACTTCCAGAAAATCTTTTGGGGAGCATTCCTCCAAGAGCATATTCATATCCAAGGTCTAGGGAGACTTTTCAATCTAAAACAGGGCCAGCATTTGACTACTTAGCAGCAGTAGAAACTGCTTCAAGTGTACCTTTTAGCTTTATTTTCAATGCGGATCGCTTTAATCGTTTGCTGACATTTAAAGCAAGAAACAACAATCAACCAGGCGTGGATCAAGTATTGGATCGAACCATTACGAGTGTTTGGAAGTCGCCTTCATCAAATTCACTTGACAGAACGCTGCAGAAAGTTGTAGAGATGGAAATGTTGAGTCATTTGATGGGACTAGCCGCAAATGAGCGTGCATATGATGAGGTCAGGGCAAAGGCAATTGCCAAAATCAAAGAAATCCAATCTTATGCTAGTGGTCGCAAGAACAGGAAAACAAATGATGACGGGTCATACTATAGCTTCGTAGCTGCAGAGATTGACTCATTTTTAAAGGCTCCAAGTAAATTCAAAAAACCTAACACAATTAAAGCTCCAGACGGATCACCGATTGGGAGTTGTGATTATTAATCAGAAATATTTTTTGTTTTTAAAAAATTATCGCTTTCATTTGACTCAACAATGATGACGACCCAAACATATTTTAGCTATTTCTTTTTTTATCTGATGGATAAATCGGGGTGGCTATAGTATGTATTAAAGAATAAATAATAAGAAGCCTCCCCATCGGGAGGCTTTTTTTTTGGCTTATGAAAAAAGTAGCAATTCAAGGATTAAAAGGAAGCTTTCACCATGAAGCATCACTTCATTTTTTTAATGAAGAAATTGAGCTATGCGAGTGCGAAACTTTTTCAGATGTTGCAGACGCTGTTGTTACAAAACGAGCCGATGTAGCGCTGATGGCAATAGAAAATTCATTGGCAGGCTGCATTATTCCTAACTATGCCTTGCTGAGATCCAATCCTGTTGAGGTTTGTGGTGAAGTAGGGCTTCGTGTAAAAATGAATCTTATGGCGCTTTCGGGTACAAATGTTGCCGACATTCAAGAGGCGCATTCTCATCAAATGGCGATAAGACAATGCGGAGGTTTTTTTCAAAATCATCCTCATGTAAAAATTGTAGAGGCATTTGATACGGCTGGAAGTGCTAAGTATATCCAAGACAATAAGCTTCAAAATATCGGAGCAATTGCTAGTCAGCAAGCAGCCAAAGAATATAACCTGGAAATTATTGAATCAGGTATAGAAGACAATCTGCTCAACTATACTCGATTTTTGGTCCTTCGAAATAAAGGAGGAGAACAAATTGAAGATCCCAATAAAGTCTCAGTTTATTTCCAAACAAAGAATGACCCAGGATCATTGGCTAATACACTTACAATCATTAGTGGCTTGGGAATCAATTTGGGTAAGCTTCAGTCTCACCCAGTGCCAAGTAAAAATTCTTTGTATGGATTTTATGCTACGCTGGAAATTGAGGAAGCTTCACAATTAACTGACCTGCAGCAAATAATGAAGCGAATGACTATACAGTTTGAAATTTTAGGAATTTATAAAAAGGGAGAAACTCATGGTTGATACACTTAAATCAAAACGTCTATCCGGAATTGGAGAATATTATTTTTCAAGGAAATTGAGAGATATAGAAATTCTTAATTCACAAGGCGAAAATGTGCTCAATTTAGGAATTGGAAGCCCAGACTTGCCACCTCCACATACAGTGAGAGAGACGTTGGTAAAAGGGTTTGATGAATCGAATTATCATCAATACCAGAGTTATAAGGGAATCCCCGACTTACGTACCGCATTTGCAAAATGGTATTCGAGCTATTTTGATGTATCGTTGGATCCAGATCACGAAGTACTCCCACTAATTGGTTCGAAAGAAGGGATTATCCACATCAGTATGTCTTTGCTTGACGAGGGTGATCAAGCTTTGATACCTAACCCAGGGTACCCTGCCTATTCTTCGGCTACAACTTTGGCTGGAGGAGAAGCAATTCATTATTCACTGAATGAAGTGAATAACTACCATCCTGATTTTGAGAAGTTAGAAACTATGGATCTGTCTAAAGTGAAGTTAATGTGGGTTAATTATCCACATATGCCGACAGGAAGTGATGGTACTGACGAGCTTTTTGAGCAGCTGATAGCTTTTTCTCGAAAACATCAGATTGTTATAATCAATGATAATCCATACGGGTTTATTCTTACGGATAAGCAAAGAAGCTTGCTTCAGCAAAGAGATAATAATGACCTGGTTTTAGAATTGAATAGCCTTTCCAAATCTCACAATATGGCAGGCTGGAGAGTTGGTGTTTTGGCTGGTAATTCCGATTTAATACAAGTGGTACTAAGTTTCAAGAGTAACGTGGATTCCGGTCAATTTAAGCCAGTTATGCGATCCGCAATTGCAGCCTTGGAAGTAGGAAATGAATGGTACGGAGAGTTAAATGACGAGTATAGAATAAGAAAAAAACTAGCTAAAGAAGTCGTTGATTTAATTGGCTGCTCATCTCGTAGTGAAGAAGTAGGAATGTTTATCTGGGCCAAGATCCCCGAGACCTTCTCGGATGGCGAGACTTACGCTGACTATCTATTAGAAAAAT
>CAZWLS010000153.1:0-2554 GCA_964634415.1 uncultured Roseivirgaceae bacterium
GACTTTTCACAGGATTGAGCATTGCGATCTTGAAAGAATAGTAACTAATGGTTATCCAGGCCAGAATTAAAGTCAAAGATCCAGCAGCTAACAAAGTCAGTAAATCGATATTTGTATGATAAGCGAAATTTTCCAACCACCTGCTCATTCCTAAATACACTATTGGTATTGCGAGTCCAAAGGATATTAGAATCAACTTTGTGAAGTTCAGTGATAACAATACTACAATGTTACCAACCGAGGCTCCCAAGACTTTTCGAACTCCAATCTCTTTGGTTCTTTGTTGGGTAACATAGGTTGCTAATCCGAATAGCCCGACACATGCCATAATTATAGTTATCGCAGTGAAAAGAGTAAAGACAGCACCTGTTTTGGTGTCTGCTTTGTATAACTCATCTAAATTTTCATCTAGAAATGAATAGGTAATGGACCTATCAGTATCAAATTCATTCCATTTAGTTTCAATTTCTTTTAGCACTGTAAGCATATCATTAGTGTCCACTTTAATTGCAGCTTTTGACATTACTGCGCGATTGCTCACATTGAAAATTATCATCGGAGGAATCTCCGTGTGTAATGATTGATGGTGATAATCTTTTATCACACCTACAATGGTGTATTCATTAGGTTGATTGGGGGCAGGATTTGTACTTACAATTTTCCTTCCTATTGGATCATTATAGCCTAAAAGCTGAACAGCTGTTTCATTAACTATCACATTCAGCGAATCATAATGATGTGGTCCAAAATCCCTGCCTGCTACTATCTCCATATCAAGCGTCTCAATAAATTCATCACCAACAGATACTGTAAATGTTCTCAATTGTGGCCGATCAGGGATCTCTGAGTTGGTTATTAAATTCCCAATAAATTCTCCAGGCATGGCAAAGGCGTATGACATACTCTTTACACCTTCAATTTTCAAAAGCTCATTTCTAAAGGCTCGTTGATTAGTTCCCAGTTCCTGCGCTTGATCTAGAACAATTACGTTTTCTTTATTAAATCCCAATTGCTTATTTCTCATAAACATCATTTGCTTGTTGAGAAGTAACATACCAGATATCATCGTTATTGAAATAAAAAACTGAAAGATGATTAAAGCGTTTCTTAGCCAAACACCCTTCGTTCCTGTGCTGAACTTTCCTTTTAAAACTGTCGCAGAATTTATTGATGATATTACCAATGCAGGATACAGACCAGCCAAAGTTCCAATAATTAGAATGAAGATTATTAGACCTAATATTATTAATGGATTTTCAAGAATCTCGAGGCTTAAGTTCTTTTCAACGAGAGCATTGAAAGATGGTAACAGCGCCCACGAAGCTATTAGCGCCAGTATGAGTGCTGTTGAAGATACAAGGTTTGATTCTGTTAAGAATTGCTTGATAAGCAATGACTTTCTACTTCCTAATACTTTTCTAACGCCAACTTCTTTGGCCCGTTCTGCAGATCTGGCAGTGGCTAGGTTGATGAAGTTAATACATGTGATAACCAGTATAAACCCTACCGTGGCAATTAAAAGATAAATGTAGATGATGTTACTATTAGCTTTGATCTCTACATCCAGGTTAGACTTTAAATGGATGTCCTCAATGGGTTGTAAAAAGTAGTTGAATTCATTGCCTGAATCAGGATATTCCTCTGCAGAAATGGATAGTTGGCTTAAGATGCTGGCTAAACCATAGGTTCTTACCATATCCGGCAATTTTTCTTCAAATGAAGATGCATTTACTCCCTCTTTAAGTTTGATATAGGTAAAGAGCCATGGATTTATCCAGCTATTCGAGGAGGCTGCTTGTTCCAGAAAAGGGAGAGAATGGATTGATCCTAATATATCAAATTGCATGTGAGAATTGCTTGGAACATCCATTACAACTCCGGACACTACAAAACTTGTTGTATCCAGTTTGTAGATCTTGTTGAGTGCAGGTTCATCTCCGAAAAATCTCTTGGCAGTGGATTCTGTAAGAACTACATGATTGATGTCTTTCAGAGCTTCTTGCGGATTTCCTTCAAGGAATTCAAATGAAAACACATCGAAGAAGTCATTGTCGGCAAATAAGTAATTGTTCTCGATAAAGTCTTTGTCACCTATTGAAAGGGTGATTTCATTTTGGAAAAAGAGTTTGTGAAGCCTACCTGCAGATTCGACTTCAGGGTAATTTTCCAGTAGAGTAGGAGCTAAGTTGACAGGAGAGGAACCGAAATATCGTGTATTTGTTGGGTAAACTCTTTCTAAAGCAACACGATAAATTCTGTCACTGTTGTTAAAAAACTTGTCGTAAGACATTTCATCAATGACGTATAGCGTTATAAGAAAGCAACATGCAACGCCCACAGCCAATCCTGTTACATTGATAAATGTGTAGGCCTTATTCTTCAATAGACTGCGATATGACGATTTAATATAGTTTCTAAGCATAAGTGGAGATGATTTTCTTCTTTTTATAATATGAGGCCTGATCAGTAGTACAATTTGGATGTAGTACTTAAGTATCGCTTTTGATTTACCATATTGATCGAGGTTGTCCTTATATTGTTCTTCTAGATCACC
>CAZWLS010000153.1:2564-9661 GCA_964634415.1 uncultured Roseivirgaceae bacterium
GCTTGTCCTTCTCATGGTCCTATTGTTTTCGAAGTAGCTCATCCATCCATAGGTCCTTGCAAAACCATGAAAGTATTCTTTCCCCTCCTTTAGGTGGTCTAGGGTTATTCATTTTATGCTGATTGAATTTTTGACCACATGGCCTGCCTTACTTCATGTATTTCGTGTACTACCTTTTTACCACTTTGTGTAAGTGTAAATAGCCGCTTACTTCTTCCTCCTCTTTTTTCACTTTGGCCACCGAGTTCTGATTTCAGTAACCCTGAGTTTTCCAATCGATATAAGACGGTATGTACAGAAGCCAGTGAAAGTGACTTTCCAGTTTGACTTTTTATTTCTTGCGCAATTCCATATGCATAAGCATTTGGATAAAGCACTGCTGCAGAGAGTAATACAAGCTCTTCAAGTTCACTAATAAATGTTTGACCCATTTGTTTTTTAATTACAAAACAAATAGAAAGACGTAGGCTCCGAACAAATGGTTACATTCTTTTATATCCGATCAAGTACTTTTTTGATAAGGCTGTCTATGACTTTGTTTGGATCTTTTGCGAATTGACCTTTAATACGATTGGCCATGATGGCATTGAGGCTTAGCATTTCATGGCCAAGAAGTTTTGCAAAAGCGTAATAGCCGGCAGTTTCCATTTCAAGATTAGTGAGCCACACATCCTCCTCATGGAAATACTGCATTTTATCAATAATGTTCTTGTAGCGAATTGGGATACGGATTTCTCTACCTTGAGGAGCATAGAATCCTGGACAAGTCACTGTATTCCCGATGATGGTGCAATCTCTAAACTTGTCTAATAGTCCTGTCGACCCCTTGAAACAGTAAGGAGTATAATGCAAATCAAGTTCTTCGCGTAGCTTCTTTATTATTCTCTTTTCGACTCCTCGATGCTTGTATTCATAAAATTGTAAGATAGTATCTAGGCCAATGGCATATTCTGTAGATAGATGACTACCAACTTTAATATCATCTCTGATTGTACCGGAAGTACCGATACGTATTATTTGAAGCTTTTTTCTTCTAGCCTTGGGTTCGCGATGTACAAGATCAATATTAAATAAAGCATCAAGTTCCGTCATGAGTATTTCGACATTATCAGTACCCATCCCTGAGCTGATGACTGTCAGTCTTTTACCCTTATATTTCCCTGTGTGAGTGATGAATTCTCTTTTGTTCATCTCAAACTCGACAGAATCAAAATGACGAGATACTCTGTGTACCCTCCCTGGATCACCAACAACTATTATTTTATCCGAAATATCTTTTGGTCTAAGACTCAAATGATAGACACTTCCGTCTGGATTTAGGATAAGATCTGTCTCAGAAAATTTGTGAGGCATGGATGGTTTTGATCTAAAGCTTCCTAAAGGTAACTAGGAAACTTGATCTTTGTTCCTTTTCAGCCCTTTGTATGGATTATATCCATTCATTTTTTTCTGATATGAGCCAGAGCCATCATACAGTCGTGTGTCAGGATTGTTCATGCACTCCTCTGAACAGGATCCTTTATACACTTTTGCACCCTTTTCACTCATCGGAATATGTTTATTACAATGCGGATTTGCACAATTTACCATACGATCTGATGGCTCACCAGTAATGTAGCATTTTGCTATTACGGAAGGATTAACAGAATTAACCTCTTTTACAATCCTATTATCAAAGACATAGCATTTTCCTTCGAAATCTTCTCCCTCAGCCTCAAGACCGTACTTAATAATTCCACCATGAAGCTGATGTACATTTTCGAATCCTTGTTCAAGAAGGTAAGCACTTGCCTTTTCGCATTTTATTCCTCCTGTGCAATACGTTACAATCTTCTTGTCTTTGTATTTTTTTAGTTCTTCAATTTTTTCTGGAAAGTCTCGGAAATTATCAATATCCAGGGTTAAGGCATTTTTGAATTTGCCTATCATATGTTCGTAATTAGACCGAACATCTAGAATTATTGTATCCTCATCATCTTCTTTTAGAATTTGCCTAAATTCTTCTGGTTCAACATATCCTCCAGTTTTCTTAGTTGGATCTACATTGATAAGTGAGCTATGAACAATTTCAGGTTTCACTCTTACATGCATTTTCTCGAATGCAGGCTCATCATTAACATCGACTTTGAATTCCGTATGTGAGAATCTTGGATCGCTAGTAACAACTTCCATGTATTTTTCGCAGGCTTCTTGAGATCCCGAAACAGTCCCATTCAGTCCTTCTGATGCAACGATGATACGACCTCTAAGATTAAGGTCTAAGCAAAATTTATGATGTTCTTCCCTGAACTCTTCAGGGTTTTCGATCTTACTATAACAGTAATAGAGTAATACGTAGTGTTTTTCCATAATAACTGAGCCCTGTTTCAGCAGGGTGTTAATACTGCAAAATTAGCTTCTTTGGAAAGAAACGTCCAAATCGGAAAGCACAATGTCAATTATTTGATTACCACAATTACCCTATTGACTTTATTAGGAGATAATAAGCCAGTTTCAGGATTTTCGGTACTATTATTCTTGCTTTCCTTTTTAACTTCTAAATAATACGAGCCGGCTTGAAGACCTTTAAATTGAAAACGTCCCTTTTTATCTGTTTTCCCCTTTATCAATCTGTTTTCTCTATTTAAATAATCTTCTTCAGATGAATAGATGATAATGTCAGCCTCTGAGACATTGCTGCCAGATCCATCAATTACAGTCACCAAAAGCTTTGTTTTTGCATCCTGTGATACAGCATTAGGCGTTCCTATAAAAATTAGAATTACATAAAGGAATGCAGCGATTGAAGGGATTTTCATTTTGATTAGGTTTAGGTTAATACCTACAATTTAGTAGATCTAACCAATCCCATCAAAAGTGCAATCTACTTAACCTCTACTGCTGGATTTCCAAATACGGTTTGACCTGCTTTTATATCACCAACGACTACAGAGCCAGCACCTATTCTTGCCCCTTTTCCTATGGTTACTCCTGCTACCACAGTAACTCCTGAACCGATAAATACCTCATCTTCAATTTTAACTTTGGTATTGATAATGGATCCTGCACCAATTTGGATTAAATCTCCTAACTCTGTTTCTTGTTCAATTACAACCTTTGAATTAATGACATTGTGATTACCCATTTTTGAATCATTTGATAGAATCGCGCCAGCATTAACAAAGTTGCCATGACCAATGCTAAATGATTCAGAAATAGATGCTGTCCCATGTACGGCATTCATAGGCATAACCTTTCGGGTTTCCATCAAGTACTCAACATACTCTTTTCTTAAGGAATTGTCATCAGTCGCAACGAATGCTTCGCATTTCTGACCAATCAGTTTAGTGAACCCGTGATCATCGGTTGCACCTAATATAGAGACTGAGTTGATTTCTGTATTATGCGTCTTCTCATCATCATCTAGAAATCCGTAAACTACAATGTTGTTAGAGTTGAATATTTCTAGCGCTGCTTTAGCTATTCCCGTTGAACCGAAGATTATTACTGGCTTTTCCATGTCTTTTTGAAGTTGAGGCCGCAAAAATAGCGATTATTAATCCGAATTAGAAGAAAGGTAACGATATGGAAGAATGCTGCTTATCAGAAGTAGAAAGGGGAAATAGGCGTTTTTATAACGAACTAAAGTTCCAAAATTTGGTGAAGTAAGTGGGAGTAAAGTTCCTAAGAGGACAATGCAAAAAATTGAGGAAAACAAAAGAGGCAGATCAAACTCATGCTTTTCCTTAATTATGAGCAATAGCGATAAAAACAGTAGCACAGTAAGAATGAAATTTTCCACTTTATGCACCCAGCCAAGTGAGGTTGTTTTGTCCAATAAACTTGGTCGGAATAGACCAGTATAAATTGAAATTGGCACGTTATCGATGAGAGATGCAAGTGATTCATTCTGCAGTACTATAATCCTATTTTCCGGACTAGTTTGTGAAGCTATAGCCTCGTTGTTCTCATAAATTGTTTGGACAATTCTATCCACTCTTAAATAGGGATGAATAAACTGTGTAGAGATTAAAATGATAGCCAATACAGCAATTGCAACCGGCCACTTAAGTTTAGTTTTTATCCTCCTAAGTAGAATGGAGAAAATTAAAATTGAGCTAAAGATTAAAACTGTTATGAGCAAATAATGCTTGATTTTAAAGAGCACTATTAAGGAAAGAATCAAAAGAATAAAATCTAAGAATAAGAGTCTTTGGTTGCGATAAAATTTAACTACCAGTGCAATGCTCAAAACCAAACCGCTAAAGCTCACAGTATCTTTCAATATGCCGGAAGACCAAAAAACTACACTTGGTACCAGTAAGAGGCAAGTAGCTATTGGCAGTTTAATCTTATTGAAGGTCTCTGAAAGACTTACAGTAGCATACCAACAAGCAAGAAAACCTATGAATGACAACCATATGGATGTAATCCAATAAGAACCCCCTGAGAGCCATACAATTGGACTTATGATCCAAACGAAAAACTTCTCGCGCGGTTGATTTTGAATACTCTCATAGCTGTAAAATTTAGCAAGTTCGAATAAATGTATTGTATCGCCTTGACCATAGTATTTGTGATATAAGTACCCCAAAAGCATTCCGCTAAAAAGTTTAACCATCAGTCCAATCCAAAAAAGAAGGGGATGAAAACTACTTTTCATTCGCGTATGAACAGTGTAGGAAAGTACTCCTACTGCAGCTATATGAAGTATCCAGAAAATCACGTATTAAGAATTTCTATACCAAAGTTACAATGAAGACATCTTCGTTTGAGGCAATAGTTTTTATAAAGATGAATAAATGCTTGAGAATCAAATGCAGTGCTAAATTCTAAGCCTAGCGCTTTCCATTGTCTGGTAATTCTGTTGTCCTCAAATGGGAGTGCTTCAAGTAAGGCAATGGCTTTATCCATGTATTTCTGTTCACCCACATATTTAGCATATGCTGCCAATAATGGGATTACCGAATTGACAATGATTGCATTTAAAGATGCTTTCCCCAACTTTTGAAACGGCCTTTTTCTTACTTTACCAAAGTCGTAATGCGTTTGCCAGTAACTACTAACACTGATGTTGAGCTTTTTACTTATTTCAACGATGGATTCAGTTTTGATTAGGAAGTCAAAAAGTTGTGGTTGGAGGTGAAGAAGTGAAGCTAATTGAGCTAGCCTAACAGTCGGGAAATTTGAAGGTCTTAGCTTACCATACTTCCAATTAGTTGTATACATCGGGTCTCTAAGCTGATACTTCTTTGAGTAAAATTCAAATTCAAACTTCAACTCTTCCTGATACTTATCTTTTGCTTCATTCAAAAATCCTGACTGACCAAAAATTAATGCTTCAACTGCAAGTTGGTTCGAAAGGGTCTTTTTAAGGCTTGAGTAGGGTAGGATTTCTGTAAGTTTTGAAAAGGATTCTTTATTGGTAGAAAATCCAAAAGTTGTGGCGATGGATTGATACGTTATTTGCTCCCAATCATTGGCAGTATTTTTCAATTGTGTTAGTATTTGGTTTGCTCTCAAGTGAAGCCTCTCCACCATGACGCGATCTAGCATCCCTTTAATTTTTAAACTATGAATAGAAGATATTTGATTAGAACAAAGGATTTGGTAATTGGAATCTAGATGCCTTTCGTACTTAGTTAAAAGCCCGTAATCGATTTTGTCTTTCAGCTCTAGTACTGGCAAAGGAGCGCCTTGAATCAAAATATCTGTATCATGATTCCAGACGACGTGAAGGATAACACTTTCATATGCTGAGTCATATTGGTGCCCGTGTTTTAGCCAATCTGATGAATTGATATGGATTTCAATTTGTCCTGCCCATTCAATATCATTGATTTTAATTCTGCCCTCTTCGAAATCAGGGCCAGAATCGAAATTGTGATTTCCTTGGAAAAATACCTTTAAAGTTTGCTTATTGGTAAGTTCAAGATTTGATGTCTTAAACTTTTGATATTTCCAGATATAATGAAGAAACTTCTCGTCCATGGCGATGATTAATCGCCCAAGATATGTTGAGGATTAAATCCTCTGAAGTTGTTCGGCCATTTGCTGCTGCATTTTTTTAGCTTGTATACCTGCTGATGACGCAAAGTCTTTCGAGCTGTCAGAATAAATAATTCCCCTGGAAGAATTGACCAATAAACCACATTGATTATTCATTCCATGTTCACAAACTGCATTTAGATCGCCACCTTGTGCGCCAACGCCAGGAATAAGTAAGAAATGGTTTGGTACCAGTTTGCGAATATCTGCAAGTGCCTCAGGCCTTGTTGCCCCCACTACATACATTAAATTTTCGGAGCTGCCCCATGTAGAACTCAATTCAATCACTTGCTCGTAAAGTCTCTTATTATTTTCGAGAAATAAGTTTTGAAAATCAGCTCCTCCTGGATTGCTAGTGGCTGCTAGAAGGATGACCCATTTGTTTTCAAAATCCAAAAATGGCTTTACGGAATCTGAACCCATGTACGGCGCCACGGTAACTGAATCAAAGTTCATGTTTTCAAAAAATGCTCGGGCATACATAGATGATGTATTTCCAATGTCTGCACGTTTAGCATCTGCAATGGTAAAGATATCCTTGGGGATATATTCAAGTGTCTTTTGCAGCGATTCCCAACCTTTTGAACCTTGAGCTTCGTAAAATGCGGTGTTTGGTTTGTAGGCTACTGCGTACTTATGGGTAGCGTCTATAATCTGCTTATTGAATTCGAATATAGGATCTCCTGATGAAAGTAGATGTTCAGGGATTTTCTTGATATCAGTATCTAATCCCACACACAGAAAAGATTCTTTCTCTCTAATATTTTCGAAAAGCTGTAGACGTGTCATGCTCAACAGTAGAGTTTTTGGCTAAAATAAGGAAAATATATAGGCACAATTATCCCTATCCCGCTATTGGGGATTCTGAATTCGACAATAAGATCGAGTGTTATTTAAGCTCTGGAAGCTTATCGTTTACGACTTTTCCTTTTTTCACTTCACCATAAAAGTGAATGTCGTAAAGCTTTTCGTATTTTTTGATGGATTGGTGTAGTTCAGGTATCGTTTCACTTCTTAGTTTAATACCCTTACGCTCACCTTTGTGTCGTAATTCGATGTAATATCCGTCC
>CAZWLS010000154.1:0-9657 GCA_964634415.1 uncultured Roseivirgaceae bacterium
CTATTAATACACCATCTTTCCGATCTGGTTTAGCTCCTGATTCAGCTGAAGTATGATTGTGCGGCGTAACTGCAAAGAAATCTAGACCGCTTTCTTTTGCCATTCTAAACGCTTCTTCAGGCGTTCCTGAACCATCAGAAATTGCTGTGTGTGAATGAAGAAGACCGTAGTAAACTTCATATTGATCTCCAGGAGACTGGGCGCTTAATAATACACCGCCTGTTAACGTTAATGCTAATGCTCCACTTAATACATTTCTTGTAGCTGTCTGCATGGTATTAGTTTTTAGATCTGTTTTTAGAATTCTCAAAAAACTGCCCTAGAGTTGACGAGAGTGTGTGTATTCCGGCGCTACCACCAGCAAGCACACCGGCAGATAACAAGATATCAATGATGTTAAATAACTGAAGTTGCAGTCCTGTAAGTGCATCTGTGATGAAAATGGTTTCTAAAACCCGAAAACCAATTGCACTTATAAATATTCCTATGACTAGGCTAGCACGAATGGTGAGCTTCCCAGTTTCGGCTCGATAATCTTCAAGAGTTTTTTTCATAGTATCTCTTGAGTTCATTGCATTGATAATCGATTGCTGAGTCGCCGCAGTTGATTTTTTAACATCTTCGGCCTTCTTGTCCGCAAGGTACTCTTCAGCACTGGCTAAGTTCTGGGCATGAGTAGCCCTTCCACTTCTGCGCCAGATATCTGTGAAGATTTCAAGTGACCGCTCAACGAGAATAAGCAATACACCTAAGTTAGTTACTAAATCAGTTGCTCTAGTCTGTAAATCATCGGGGAAACCAACAGTATTTACTGCAATCTGTGATGCGAAAAAAGCTAAGACAATTACTACCAAAGAATAGAAAATTGTCGAGCCAGTGGTGGGCTGTGACATAGTTAGTAGGTTTTGATTTAAGGTAAGTTCGCTAATAATGTGAACTCAAACAATACCCAAATGGGGGTAATTTCAGTTGACGGTTGTATGTATCTAAGATCTAATTGTGAAATTTCAATAAGTAATGATGTGGAATTGAAATTAGTCTAGGATTTTTAAACAATTGAAAGTAAATCCACTTGTAATTAGATAAAAAGATCTGTCAAAATCACATCATTGCTTTCTCAACTTGATTTTTACCCGTAATAGCAGACGCTGTCAAAAATCCGGCAAACAATGCTCCTGCAACACCTGCAGTTACAATATCCTGACCAGTTAAAAAGAAGTTTTTAATCGGAGTTCGAGGTTGGAGAAAACGATTTTCATAACGTTCGGGATTATGATCAATTCCATACAGTTCACCTCGATCATAATTCATGAAGTGCTTGGTGGTAATCGGACTTGACAACTCATAATGATCTACCTTCCCTTTGAGTTGTGGTTCAAGTCGGAATAGTTCATTGAGTAATCGTTGAGCGAATTTTTCTTTTAGTGTGTCGTATTCTTCACCCCGCTTCTTCCAACGTGTTTCCTCCCACTGTTGGAAAATATCATAAGGCATTACGGTAATAATATCTATTGTACTTTTTCCAGGATATCGATCATTCCAGGTTGGGTCTTTTGCTGAGGGAAATGAAATATAGACTACAGGGAAGGGTGCATCTAAATCATTGCTGTATCTTTCAACACAGGCGTCGTGATCCAGATCATCGGGATAAATCCAATAGTTTGCCTTAGGCAACTTCAGTTCCTCGGGTGATCCATTTAATCCAATATATAAACACGCATGGGCTGCCGAAGGATTGACCTTTTGCAGTTGATCATTGACTTGATACTTGTTGACAAGGTCTTCAGGAATAAGTTTCGTGTATGTATTAATAAATCCTGTTCCACTAATTACACTATCGGAAGTAATAACACTGCCATCGTTCATTTCTACACCCACAGCTTTGCCATCATTAATTTTCACCTGCTTTACTTCAGCATTCGTGAGAATTGTACCTCCGGCTTTTTCAATTATAGGATCTACAGTCTCCACTATTCTTGAAGATCCTCCAATGGGAAAGTATCCACCATGAAAATAGTGTTTTGATATCGATGCATGCATTACAAAACTGCTCTGTGCCGGCGGAAGACCATAGTCTCCATATTGTCCCGTAAGTACCTTTATGAGTTCTTTGTTATCCGTAAGCTCATTCAATACAGACAGGGTTGATCTCGTGGCATATTTAAGATACGGCTTTCGCATTGATTTGCCCATCAAAGTCTGAATTCCTTTTGGAATAGCTTTTTCTGCAAAGTATTTACGGCTTGCTTTAGATACTTGAAAAACAAGATCAACGTATGCATCAATAGCCTGTGCTTCTTCGGGAAAATATTCTTTTAGCTGATTCTTATAGTTTTCAACTCCTTTTTTGAAATCATAAGTTTTATCACCAATGACAATTCGATCATAAACATCACCCATGTCAGCCCACTTTAATTCCCCATCCGTAATGTGATCAAAGAGCTTTTTCAATACTCCATTTTCTCTGTTTACCTCTCCGATATAATGAATGCCAACATCCCACTCATATCCTCTCCTTTTAAAAACATGCGTGTATCCACCTGCGGTATAATGACGCTCTAGCAAGAGTACTTTTTTGCCTTCTTTCGAAAGGCATGCACCTGCTGCCAAACAACCCATCCCAGAACCAATTAATATGGCATCATAGTGATTTGAAATTTCATGTTTTTGTTTGTACGATTGAACCATTGTGGTTTTGATTAAATGAAAATTGAATCAGCATCTGACAAGATAAGGCATCTTCATCTTTTCAGGTCCCTTTCAATTCATCAATAACTTCATTTACAATCGATCTACTGTAGCTATGCATTTTCCAATGACCAGGACTCCACCCATCAAGAAATCTATAGAAATCAGCCCAAGCATACTTATACAATTGACTCCATTCTTCTTTAAGTATCTGAAAATCAATGTTTTTATCAATTACTAATTCAAGCTGAGTGAAATAGTAGTCTAATAATTCTTCTTCATAATCAATACATTCATTCTCATAAAAACAGCTGCTTATTAAATAAGCTACATCTTTCATTCCACATCCTTTTCCTACATATTGAAAATCAACAGCAGCTATATTTTCTCCTTCGCCAAAGCAAAAATTTGCAAGTTTAGCATCACCATGTACTAAGGTTTGAAACTTGGCGGAGGATAAAAGTTCATCGATATCAGATGCATAACTTTTAAGATCCATGTTCTGCATCCTTTTTAGTTCATCTGGTCTGGTTGCTAGATGCCAATAAGTGCCAGATGTCCAAAGTCCATGCGAATCTGTATCAATAAATTCAGCATGGAAACTAGCTAACCACTTCAAACATTGTTTAGCGATTTTTATGGAAGAATCATCATGGTGAATTCGCTTATTAAATCCAGAAGCATCTAAATCCTCGAGTATTATTAGCAATTCATCATGCTCTTCATGTATATCAAGACATAGAGGAACTTTACATTTATCATTCAATCGCGGTGCATAAACCTCATACCATCTCATCTCTACTTTGTAGGAATGTAGCTTTCTTTCATGAGATAAAGTAGTATTCCAACCACGTGGATGATTGCCCTCTTCAGGAAGTCTTATGTATTTTACTATTACTGAAGTATGCTCTCCATTCTCCAAAGAATACCTAATAATCTCACCATACCCACTCCACAATTCTTGAACGGATTCTTGATTAAGAATGGCACTAGCATTTGTGACTTTCAGAATATGCTCCTCAACATTCAACATAAGTTCTAAATTGAATCATTTTATCAGGAAGTCATAAAGAATTCTTAATTCGATCCACCAAGTTTTCATATTCACGAACTTTTTGAGGATCCGCTAGAAAGCGTGTTGCTTCTTGTAGGACAAGCAGATCATTCGGTGAATAATTATTGGAAAGCGCTAGCTGTCGTTGTATTCTTTCAACAAAATAACTAAATGTGCGCTTTATAAGGGCTTGAGCCTCATCATCCAAATCCAAGATTTTCATAGCACTGCCTAGCTGTATATCTGCATAGGATGCTTGAAGATGGTCATGGTATAAATGATCAAACGCATATAAAACCAACATCTTTGCCCTTTCTATCTCTCCTTTTTCAAGACATTCTCGTATTAAATTGTTAAAAGCAAACTTGGTAGGCATGATCATTCTTGCTTCATAGTCTTCATAATTGAAATAAACACTTTCATTATTGAGATTCGAATAGTCAGCCTTATCTACGAGGTTTACCTGACTCTTTTCAATATCTATACGTGTTTCATCTGTAGGATTACCCAACGGGTTTAGCTTATAGACAAGTCCTTCTTGTATCAAATATGGACGTAAATCAGACTGAAGGCTATTAAGCCCAGTAAAATTGAAGTAAATAGGCCGCTTCCAGTCATTACTATATATCAAATCAAGAATTGCTAATTCACTTTTGGGTAATGTCCTGCCGCTTATACTAATATTCAAATCTCCTTTGGACGTGGGGATTCTGACTTTCTTTGATGGCAAATAGAAAAACTTACTGTCATTTGTACCAGGTAGAATTATCTGTTTGCTCTCCCTTTTGAGTGCTTCCATATACTTATTCCAAAGAATAGGTGAATCAGTCTTTTCATATATGTAGAGCGGGTTGTATGGTCCATACTCATTGCGTCCACTTTTAAGTGTTAATACTGCAGGGGGCGAATCGTAATACTGACGAGATAATTGATTGATATACCAATCAGCATTGAAGTAGCTCATCACTTTGACTCTTACATCTGTCCTAAATCCTTCAACATCCTGGAGATACCAAAGGGGAAATGTATCATTATCTCCTCCGGTAAATAAAATCGCACCCTTATCGCAGCTTTCTAGTAAGTTTCTTGCGTTGGCTAATTGAAATGTTCTATTGGATCGATCGTGATCATCAAGATTTTGATAAAACATCCATATTGGAATAGCTAACGATACGATTGATGCCAAATATTTTGAGTTCTTAAAACTTACTAATTGTGCAATAGACATAATCCCCATTCCTATCCATATGCAAAATGCCACGAAGGATCCGACATATATGTAGTCTCTTTCACGTGGTTCATTTGGAGTAGCATTTAAGTACACTGCCAAAAGGAAACCTGTTATCAGAAAAAATGACAGATTAGCAACAAAACCCTTTTTGTCCTTCTTATACTGGAAAAAAAGTCCAAATACTCCAAGTATGAGCGGAATCATGAAGTATTGATTGTTGGCCCTTGAGTAGCTTTGAGCATATCGATCAGGGAGACCTTGCCATGGTTTTAACCATCCAGCATGCATCTCATCACTCACTCTACCAGAAAAATTCCATAGTAAGTACCTGAAATACATTTCACCTAGTTGATACTTAATCATGAATTGGATGTTCTCAATAAAACCAGGCTTCTCTCCTCTCGCAAGACCTGTCCATTTTCTATATGTTGCAATATGGGTGGGATCGTTACTGTATATCCTCGGAAGAATGGTCAACCTATTTTCTGTATAGTGATACTCAGGCACAGTACCAGTTTCCTTGTATCGGTCTTCATTGATAACATAACTCTTGGCTTTAGTAGACGTGTCTACAATCTCTGCATCAAAATAGGGTCCGTATATCAGCGGACGACTTGGGTAAGATTCACGATTCATATAAGGCTTTATTTTGGCCAAATTGCTTGGTGTGAATTCATTGATTGGCGGCATTTTAGATGACCTTACAAACAGCATTAAATAAGGTGAAAAGCCGAATAAGACCATAATAAACGTAAGGATTGACAACCTGGCTTTTTCGAACTTAAACCATAGAATTATGGACAATCCAGCAAGAAAAAGTAAGAGAAAGATTACTCCTGAATAAAAGGGTAGTGAAAACTCATTGACCATCAGGAGGTCTACTTGAAACGCCCATTCAAATAAGTCGACAGCAACAACTTTGCTGATAATCAGAATTGCCCCAATTCCCATCGAACAAGAAACAATTACATACTTCCAATTAAAAGACTGTTTTTTATCTCTCCAAATCAAAGCACATACCGGCAGTATTAGGATACACATTGGATGAATGCAATAAGATAAACCCAGCATGTAAGCAAACTGTAAAAGTCTTAGGTGCTTAGATTCTTCACTACCTTCATTCGCTTTTATAGAAAGCCAAATTAGAAGTGTCATAAAAAACATGGAAGGCCCATAAGTTTCTGCCTCAACCGCAGAAAACCAAAATGAATCTGAAAAGGCCAAACTCAATACTCCTCCTAAACTACCAATAAAAACCACTAACCTATTACTCAGAATTCTACTTCCAAAGTGCATAGTTATCAGGAAAGTAATACCTATGCTCAAGGCTGAAAATACTGCAGACATGAGGTTAATATAAAAGGCCACCCTTTCAACATTGCCTAAAGCTAAAAGGGAGAATAATCTACCAATAAGTAAAGTAAGAGGTATTCCGGGAGTATGCGGGACTTGCAATTTATACGCGGTAGCTATTGTTTCAGAACAATCCCAAATTGACGCCGTTGGCTCTAAGGTTAAAATGTATGTAACTAATGGAACAAGGACAGACAATCCAAATCCAAAGGACAAAAGTGGTTCAGAGTATATGCAAGTCTTAACACTATTCATACTCATACCTGAAAATATGAATAGAGGTAGTAGCAGTCCAATAAACAATAAAATTGGAGCAGTCGTTAACGAAAGCGAACTAAAGCCATGTGGCGATGTATCTAGCTTCATTAGCACAAGTGCAGTGGCTTGCAGAATGATGCTAGTAATTAGATATGCTTTTTTGCTGTTTGATAAACCGATTTTCATTCAGCAAGCATATCGCAGCTCTATTTTTTGTTTAGTTAAGCTGTGTAAAGAAGTGTTAAATGAAAGTTAAAAAGAAGTTATTTCTTTAAACTGGAGCAGTTCAAACCTAATTTTAAAATAAAAATCAAATGAAAAAACTACTTATATCAGGCGGTGTAGTCGCAGCATCACTAATAGGTATTTTCAGTTTCTGGCTGTCTGAAGCCATTGAAGCAAACGCTTCTCAATTTGATCACACTGTATCGGTGGCGCTTTTTTCTGTAGCAGATACGATGAGTGAGAAGGCAACGGTGGAAAAACGATCTCCTAACCTATTTTATGTTTCTACAAATAGCGCTATTTCCAATAAGGAAATTGACACACTTATCCGACAAGAATTTGATGCAAGAGACTTAAGACTAGACTATGAAATTGGTATCTATAATGCCGAAGATGATTCATTGGTTTATGGTAATTATGTC
The DNA here is from genome assembly GCA_964634415.1 of uncultured Roseivirgaceae bacterium. Lineage (GTDB taxonomy): Bacteria > Bacteroidota > Bacteroidia > Cytophagales > Cyclobacteriaceae > Ekhidna. The sequence continues at coordinate 7,232 of CAZWLS010000154.1, forward strand.
AAGGCTTCAGATATACCTCTAGCTTCAATTTCCAACTGCGACTATGAACCAGATCTGGGAATGAATAAAAATTTCGCTGTTCTTTTTCCTGCACGAAGGACCTACTTATATGGGCAAATGAATATATGGTTCTTCGTTGTGGCTATACTGGCTTTATTTTCATGGATCTACTATTACGTTAAAAATCATACAACAAACGCAAGGCTTGGTGTTTTAATGGATGGAAATCAAATTCGCTATGGTGAAACTTGTCTTGATTTTCATAATCAAAGTCTAGAGGTTGAAAATTCCACATATCGACTGACATACAAGGAAAATCAAATATTAAAACTGTTATTTGAGAACCCCAACCAAGTAATAAATAGGGAGGTATTTCTTGAAACTATATGGGAAAAGGACGGTTTTTTTGTTGCCCGAAGTATGGATGTATTTATCTCTAAAGTACGAAAGTATTTGAGTGCAGATGACAAATTAAAAATTGAAAATCTTAGATCAATTGGCTATCGACTTCACGTGAAAAAATAGATTCAGCACTTACTAATTCTTACTTAATAGCTCAAAAACCAATCAAAAAGTCCTCAACCTTTGATAGCTTAGTAACACAAGCCTACTAATGTGCGACTCGAAGACAAGATAAAAAAGTGGATGTTTTTTTTCTATGCGCTTGACGTAAATCGTGATGGCGTATTAGAACCTGAAGATATTGATGAGATTATCGATCGTTTGATCAATACAAAACCTGATCTTTTTACCGACTCTAAAGCGAACTACCTGCGCTATATTGCACTTAAAAATTTTGATCGCCTTCTTATTGAGGCTACGAAAGGGAAAAATCGAAGAATTAACATCCAACAATGGATCAACATTATAAAAAAGAATAATGAAATTGATAAAGAATCCTATTTCATTCGATGGTTCTCCCTTTCAGTTGTTCGATTCCTTTTTGACCTATTCGATTTTAATAGAGATGGATTCATAGATTTTGATGAATTCGAAGCCCTTTATAAGATACTTGGATTGAATAGAGCAAATACAATATTTGCTTTTAAACAGATGGACGTAAACAAAGATGGCGTTCTCAGTAAAGTGGAAATATATGAAGCCATCAGCAATTACTTTTCTGCAAGCAATGCAACAATCAACAGTTATGTATTTGGTCAGTTTAGAAACTTATCTCAAGACTATTTCAATAAATTGATCGCTGCAACTCGGGAAGAGCAAAAACAATTGAACCACAAATAATGCAGTTCTGTAGAATAGATTCTTAAATATTTTTTAAGAATTTGAAAACCAATCCGTTTTAAGTTAGTTTAATAATTCCACTAGCTAATGAAAATAACGGTTCTATATATTGCAAGCGTCTTGTACTTTGGCACCGTGCTACCACCAAGCACTAGTGGCTCTTTGCAAAAGAATGGAGATACACCTACTGTACTCCTTGAAACCACTTCTGAGGAAGAGCTTAAATTCTCGAATACAAATAGTTATCAAAATAGAATTCAGCAGATCTGGATTCGGGACACATTTATCGGCGGCTTCATCCTAATGCTCATAGTCTCAGCACTTATCTATTACAACTACATGAGAAAAGCCAGAGCTAATAGCCGTTTGCAAGGTCTCAATAATGAAATTAAGAATCAGCAAATAAAACTTGCTAACCAGGCCCTTAAAGTGCAAGAATTAAATGAATCTCTCAACGCTATAAACGAAACGCTTGAAATAAAAATAAAAGCTAGAACTAAGGAGCTCCATGATAAGAACAATGAACTAGAATTGAAGAATCGCAAACTTGAAGAGTATGCTTTTATCAATGCGCATTTGCTACGGGCACCAATAGCTAAACTACTCGGACTCATTCAAGTAATCGATGCCAAATCTTTAGATGAATATGGACATTCCAGTATGCTAGAAAGTCTTCGAAGTTGTACTACAGAGTTAGATACTGTTGTCAGGCAAATAGCCATTGCCATTAGAAATGAAGAATATCATTAGCCTACTGCCTAACGCTCAACTTGACCTGTAAAATTTCTCCAGATTTATACTGACCTGATGGAGTCAAGATTTTGATTGTTTGAGCATTACATTGTGCTATGATTAAATCATAACTGCCTTTAAATTGTACATCAAGAACTTCTGCTGAAAAGCCTGCTGAACTAACAATAGAAAACTGCTCTGGTCGTACGATCAATGATGAATCATCTTCACTCTCCACCCATTGAGACTTTTGAACTTCGATATACTCGCCAAATAATCCTGCCACATAAGTATTAATTGGACGATAATATATATCCTTAGGACTCCCCTGCTGTTCTAGCATGCCAGACTTCATAACTAGTATTTCATCTGCCCAAGGTAGTATGTCTATTGGGTCATGTGATACAATTAATACAGTAGCATCAATTGCTTTTTCAATATTGTTAACCGCT
>CAZWLS010000155.1:0-9607 GCA_964634415.1 uncultured Roseivirgaceae bacterium
CATTGAGAAAATTGAGTACATCTGATCCTCCCAAAAGATTTCATTGGTTTCTCGATCATATTCCCAAACGCCTAGATTTGCAATTTCGGTAGCAAGAAGCACCCTATCGGATAGGCGTCTGATCTTTTGTTCAGCATGCTTTTGTTCAGTAATGTCTTGAACAGTTCCAATCATACGAACCACATTCCCTTTGGCGTTTTTTACCATCTTACCACGCCCAGATATCCATTTCGTTTTTCCTGTAATTAGGTTATTTATTCTGTATATATGAAAAAAGTCCTTACCCTCAACTATGCACTTTTCAAGTTTCTGCTCAAAATCAGCTAAGTCTTCTGGGTGAACAAGTTGTTTGATAATGGACACGTGCCTTTCTGATTCTGAAAAGCCCATTAGGCTTATCATCTCTTGTGAAGGCAAAAACATTCCACTTTTTATTTCAAATTCATAATTGGCAATTTTAGATATACGCTGAGCTTCAAGAAGCTTAGCCTGACTTACTTGAAGTTCCCTCTCTGCCGCTTTGAGGTCTGTCACATCGAGCATTCCGGTTATCGACCTCTCAAAATTCCCGTCATCATCATATTCAGCAACAGCAGAAAGAATTACATCCATAACCTCACCAGACTTCTTTATGTATTTATACTCGATGTTTTTTATGAATCCACCTTTAAATAATTTTTCTAGGTTAGCCTCCACTTCGCCTTCAGCTTCCTTCACCATAAAATCATATGGAGTTCTACCAATTACCTCATTGCGTTCATATCCCATCTTATCTAGCCAGAAATCACTTACACTGATAATCTCAAGACGTTCATTGATTGAATGCATCATCACAGGCGCCTTGTTATAAATACTTCGGTACTTTTTAAGCGATTTTTCGAGCGCCATCTCAATCTCCTTCCGAGTGTTAATGTTTTGAAGTGCGATTACTGCTCCAAATGGTTCATTTAAAGGGGTTGCCCTAAGGTTGTACCACTTTTCATCTGCCAATTTCATTTCGTGATCTAAGGACTTCGACTTTTGATCAAGTATCGCATTCAAGCCCTCTTTCAAATATTTCCCATCACCAAAAAAGTCCATGAAATCGAATATGGAACGCCCGGTTTGCATATCCGCATATGGCTGACTTCTTACATAAGTCTTTAAGTTTTTATTTACACTTAAAATGATTCCATTTTCATCAACAACTAATATTGCCTCATCCAAAGCATCTAAAACCCCCTGTTTTAATGCTTCCTCTCGCTTTATTTTGTGTTCTGCTTCCTGATATTCCGTGATATCTTCAGAGAAATACACAACATTGTCTAACATACCCTCGCCATCATAAAGCGGATAGTACTTGATCCGATAGGTTTTAGAGGATCCTGTATGAACAAGAGGTACCGTTGCTATTATCTCACCGCGTTCGCCCTCAAACGCATTCTTTATAGCCTCTACTTGTTTTGTCTCCGTAAATAGGGTGTTGTTGAAAATATTGAATCTTCCTATGTATTCATCCAGGTCAATCATCCAATGTTCAGCAGATTTAGCATTGGCAGCAATCATCAATCCATCTCGATTGTAAATAGTGATTGCATACGGGGCCTCAGCGATCATCTGTTTATACCTGGTTTCGCTTTCTCGGAGCTTGAGACGTGAAGCTTTGGTATCCGTAATATCCAACATCAATCCTCGCAGAAGTGCCGGTTTATCATCGACCTTTACAACTTCTACGATATCTTGAACCCAACGAACATCTCCATTTTTATGAACCAATCGATATTCTAATTGATAGCTTTCCGTATCAGGAGCTTTATGTCTCTCATAGGCTATCACTCGCTCACGATCGTCTTCATAAATCCTCGATTGCCAAAATCCCTCTTCCAGCCAATCCTCTTTCGGAAAACCTAATAGATCCACAGCCTTCGGACTTATATAGGAGAAGGTAAGCGTGCCAATTTTAGTCTCCCATACCACCGCATTTAGATTTTCTACAAGAAGCTTATATCGACCTTCTTCGTGTTTATTTTGTTTTAAAACACTACTATCAACTTCTGCTAGGTTATAGATACCTCCGATCAACTTTTCGTCTTGATCAAATACTGGTTTTGCATCAATAGTTAACCACCTGTATGAACTGTTTTGATCAGCAATTTGAACAAATGATTTAACTTCTGAATCGCCTTTTAACAAACGACTCATCGGATGGTACGCTTCACTTATGGGTGTATCATGATCTAAGTCAAAAAAACAGAAACTTGTGTAGTGAGCTCCTATTAAGTTGTCCATCTCCTTTAAACCTAACAGCCTAAACGCCGCATCATTTGCATATAAAACACTGCCATGTGCATCGAATTGAATAATGCCATGAGGCATATGTTCAATCAAGTATTTATGATGTATATCAATCTGAGTATCCAAAAGATGGTTGATAATGAAGCTGTTCTGTAATTATAAATTTATCAGAAATCTCACTAAAGCCAGTACTTAAATCTAAATTGATTTTATGCGGATAAGCATTTTGACTAAATCAATTTCATCATTATCACGAAGATTCAGTTTTGGCCTTCTTATGTCTATTTGTAAGAAAGAAATTAAGGCTTCCAAAAGAGGAAGTATTTCAAGATTTAGTTAGATAATCTTTTTTAAAAATACAATGCGTTCAGCAGTGTGATTAGGTGATTAGGTGCCTCGGATTGGGGTACCTTTTTTTGTGTCAAAAAACTTTATTTAGATTGATTCTAAACAATTACATTTGCCAAAAAAACACTATGCGATATATAATACTATTATTACTCACAATCACTATCGCTTGTTCAGGGCCAAAAGAAAGCCAGGAGCAAGATTCATCGGCGGATGAAAAGGTATTAAATGTATATTCTCACAGACATTATGATTCGGATAAGGTGGCTTTCGAAAGATTTGAGAAAGAGACCGGAATTAAAATCAATTTAGTAAAAGCCGGAGCAGATGAATTGATAAGCCGTCTCCAATTAGAAGGTGAAAACTCTCCTGCAGATCTATTGATCACAGTTGATGCTGCAAAGCTTAACAGAGCTAAGTCCCTTGACTTACTTCAGTCGACTGACGCAGAAACAAATAATAAAGAGGGTTTCATAGATCCAGACAAGACTTGGTATGCGATGACCTACCGAGCAAGAGTTATTGCGTACGATAAGGCTGATGTTGATGTTTCCGAACTATCTACTTATGAAGATTTGGCTGATGAAAAGTGGAATGATCGAATAGTAATTCGTTCTTCAAGTAGCTCGTATAACCAGTCGCTTCTATCGTCAATCATCTATGAAAATGGAGAAGAAGCAGCTAGCGCTTGGGCAAAAGGAATTGTTGAAAATATGGCTAGAGAGCCTAAAGGAGGAGATAGAGATCAAATCAAAGCAATGGCTTCAGGAATTGGTGACATTGCTGTAGTTAACACCTACTATGTTGGGTTGCTACTCAATTCTGACAACCCTGAAGAAGTGAAAGCAGGCCAAAGTGTTGGGATCTTCTTCCCCAATCAAGATGGAAGAGGCGGCCATATTAATATCAGTGGAATAGGTGTGACCAAATACGCTCCTAACAAAGCAAACGCTATTAAGTTCATTGAATTCATGACTAGCGAAGACATGCAGAAGTTCTATGCAGCTAACTCTTATGAGTATCCTGTACATAAGGACGTTGCTCCGGACTCCACAGTAGCTGCATGGGGAGATTTCAAAATCGATAACTTAGACTATGCCACAAACCCAGAACTTTTGGAAACGGCCATAAAAGTATTTGATGAAGCAGGCTGGAATTAAACTTCCAAATCATCTATCCTGGCGACTCGCTGCCCTGACAATATTGGTAATAATCTTATTACCACTTGTTCTGGTTGCGAGTCGTTCATTTATGCTCGAAACCACCAATATTGGACATATATCGAGCAACCTATTACCACTGTATCTGAGCAATACTGCAATACTTGTTTTAGGAACATCATTTATTACGCTCATCCTTGGAGTATCGACAGCATGGTTTGTGACGGTTTATGAATTTCCCTTTAGAAAAGTATTTGAATGGGCATTGATTTTACCTCTTTCTATCCCAACATTTATCAATGCAATTTCTTATGTTGGCTTGACTGACTATGCCGGGCCAATTCGAATTTTCTTCCGATGGATTGATGTTGATATCTACTTAGATATTATGAATCATACAGGTGCCATAATGGTCATGAGTTTGGTTTTATACCCATATGTTTATATCACCTCCAGATCTGCATTTTTACTTCAATCGGGATCCCTTATAGAGGTATCACGCTCTCTTGGTCAATCGATGTTCAAGACCTTTAGCAGAGTAGTATTCCCTCTTGCATGGCCAGCAATTTTTGCCGGGTTAATTCTTGTAATAATGGAAGTTCTTAATGATTATGGAGTTGTATCATACTATGGCATTCCAACATTTACTGTTGGAATATTTAGATCTTGGTTAGCATTGGGTGATCTGTCAACTGCTATTCTTCTTTCTATGATTGTGCTCACATTTGTGGTCATCTTACTTGCCCTAGAATTTCGTTTTAGTCAAAAGAAAAAAGTATCTAACGATAAACCAGATGCTGAATTCGCACGGTCACATTCAAAAAGAAAATGGTTGATTTTTCTCATTTGCTTTCTTCCTTTCCTATTCGGATTTCTTATTCCAGTCTGTCAGCTTTTATGGTGGTTTTACCTTTCCTATTCTCATGATGTATGGCTACACTTAATGAGATTAGCTGGCAATACTGCTATTCTCGGTGCTTTATCGAGCCTATTCATTGTGATTTTATCAATCATTTTAGTCTACACATTTAGACTCTCGAAAAGTAATGGGTTAAAAAAGGGAATAGCTAAACTCCCAATGCTTGGATACGCAATGCCAGGTGCTGTAATTGCAATCGGAGTGGTGGCCATGGTTCTTTTGATTAATCCCAATCTAATTTACGCTGGTATTGCTGCGCTTATTTTTGGATATACCGTTAGATTCTTTGCCGTAGGCTATGGATCGATCGAATCCGGATTTGATAAGATATCTCATCAAATAGATGACGCTGCCAGATCTTTAGGGAGCGATACATTTAGAAACCTGATAAAAATTCATATTCCAATATTAAAGCCAGTTTTGATTGGGTCTTTAATAATGGTTTTTGTTGATGTTGCCAAGGAGTTGCCTCTTACGCTCATCCTTAGACCTTTCAATTATGAAACTTTGGCGACAAATGCGTTTCAATATGCCAAAGATGAAATGGCTCCTAGGGCTGCATCATCTAGCCTGCTTATTATTTTTGCAAGCGCTTTTCCAGTATATTATTTAAATCAAATATTGCATAGGAAGTGAAGTTGAATGTAAACCATATAAGCAAGAGATTCGGAAACACTGAAGTATTAAAAGATGTGTCAATCGAAATTCAGTCCGGTGAAATCCTTTCTTTGACTGGTGAGAGCGGCTGTGGCAAAAGCACATTGCTTAGAATAATCTCAGGTCTCGAAACACCTGATAGCGGTAGTATTTCGCTAGATGGAGAAGATATCACTTATTGGAAACCTGAGCGTCGCAACTTTGGATTCGTATTTCAAAATCTATCGCTGTTCCCACACCTTTCTGTAAAAGATAATATCTTCTATGCTATAGGTAAAAAAGAAAGGACTCCTGATCGCTTAGTCGAACTTATCGGTAAGACTGGATTGGAGGGACTAACAGGTAGATATCCTCATGAGCTTTCAGGTGGTCAACAACAACGAGTGGCAATCGCTAGGGCACTGGCTATAAATCCTCGAATACTGATCTTAGATGAGCCATTTAGCAGTCTCGATGAATTGTTAAAAGCCAAGATCAGGGAAGAAATATTTGATTTACTTAAATCATTGGGTATTACAACGATTCTAGTTAGTCATCAGGCAACGGATGCTTTTCTAATTTCTGATAAGCTTGTCGTAATGAAAAAAGGGGAAATTCAACAATACGGGAAGCCATCTGAGGTATATCAAAATCCTATTTCTCCATATGTTTCTGATTTCTTTGGTGCAAGCGTAATTATTAAAGGAAAGAGTGTCTCAGGCAATTTGGTTAGCACAGATTTTGGATCTCTGAAATTAGAAAATAATCGGAATGATACTTTGCAGCTTTTTGTAAGACCTGAGAAAATAGCAATCACCAATTCAGAGGACTACAATCTTAGCGGCCTTGTTTTGAAGAAGGAGTTTAAAGGGCCTCATGATGTACTAAAAATCGGTAATGAAAACTCTTCAGAGTTTATATCGTTAGAAACAGAAAGGTGCTCAATTGAAGTTGGAGAAAAAATATATCTCAGAGTACCTGAAAACGATATTCAGATCTTCGAATAGTGTTCATCTTTTCTTTACGGATGTTCATATTTGTACAAAAACGCACAAATACATTTGTATAAATATTTGATTTACAATCACTTATAAAGTATGGCACGCCCTTTGTAAATAATACATCAAATGGCGACCAACCGAACAAATATCAAACTAAGCCGTACCCTACTAATCTTATTGGGTATACTTCTCGCGTGTCTGCTTACACTCAACGCCAAGTCACTCTACTCAGCTGACTTATTGAGTGAACCGACCACAATACCTGCCGCGGACGCAAAATCTCCCAAAACTTTTATGGACAAAATTGGATCTATCAATTTCAAAAATATTCCTAAAAAAATATCATCTTTAAACTAAAGAAGTATGGAAATGACAAATAGACTTTTTAGATCGAATGATCGAATGCTTGGTGGCGTGTGTGCAGGAATTGCAGAATATCTTGGTTGGGATCCGACTCTGGTAAGAATCGCCTACATTGTACTCTCAGTAGTGAGCGCAGCCTTCCCGGGACTGTTGGTATACCTTATTCTTTGGATTGTAATACCACCGAAATACTAGGACCTGTTATAAAAATTCACCCAACGATCTGGTAGTTCTCCCTTTAGAGCCAAGTCATAATCGCTATAATTACAAGCTACCATACTATTGCGGTTGAATAAGCCGTCTGCATCAGGGTTGGGGACTTCCATCCACCAACGTTCTGATAATTTACTTTTATAAAATCTAATGGTTTCAGGTTCGCCTCCAAGGTGGACCTCATACATTAGGTAATCATTGGATTTAAAGTTCTTATCCCCCTTTCTATGATAGTATCCTTCTATGAAGTACCAAATCATTGTAGCCATTACAAAAGCTGTTTTACGATCTTCCGAGTCTTTATTGGAATCATAATTATACAGGCCTACTGAGCTCATCTTTTCGTTTTGTCCTGCATACCATGAAAGTTGGCATGCTTCCTCGCCTGTCAACCCATAAACTTTTGCATTTTGAGCCCCAGGAGCATAGAAAGCTTGTAATGCACTTAGGTCAAAGGACATCATATCTGCATCTCTGACAATTGGCTCGATATCTTTAATATTTTCTTTAACTACCCCTAATCGAACGGACTCAAAGGAAAGTTTCTCTAAAAGCTCAATGGATTTTTGATTGGTCAGGTAGCTTTGATAAGCCAAATGATAGTATCCAAAAAGGTAGTTTGGATTGTGCTTAAATATTTTACCAATATGTTCTCTAGCTGGATTTTGGTCTTCTTCTAGATCTATTTCATTGTCAATATTCAACACCGAGATCAATTTATCAGAACCCTCGTAGGCATAATATTGACCTAAGTCTAAATCGTGACTCCCACCAAAGAGTATTGGCAAGATGTCCTTCTCCATTAGGTAACTACAAACCTCTTTCAGACGCAAGTATGTGTCTTCTAATTTGGGCCCGTTGCGAAAATTGCCCAAATCGATTATTCCATAATCCCCATAGCCTTTTTTCAGCTTGTACATCTGCTTTCGAACCTCATCAGCAGATTTATTATTTGAATTGACATCTCCACCTCTAAACTCACACATTCCAATCAAAGCGATATCCATACCTTCATGATCCGGCATCTTATGCTTATTGATATAAATAGAAGATTGGAAAGAAGCGGGCGATTGATCTACATCTACTTCTGTTGGGTCAAAAAAGAGTTTTAAGTCCATGAAGCTAAGATAAGCAGCCGTATGAAAAACTCTACCCTACTTTATGATTTCCCAATTGAGCATGTAGTCTGCATGTTCGGAAACTTCCATATTGTTAGTCAGTATCTCGCCATAGTGACCAGGATCTTGGTTCAAATCCAAGTGGAAAGTTCCTAAGTGGTCATTTTTACTTGTATAATCAAAGTCCCATAACTCAAGTGCAAGCCAATCTCCCTCAAAATTTCCTTCTACATCAACACTAAGAGCCTCATCTACTCCAATCTTGGAAAACTTAGATTTTTGAGGCCAGACTTTTTTGTTGTCAATTTTCAAATAAATCTCGTCTTTGTCTGATTCATCAGGGACATTGCAGATTATCGCATGAATTTTAATTTGTGGCATTGGTTTGGTGGTAATATCTAAACATCAAGTTAATGCATAAATATTTTTAAATGCATAAAAAAACCCCGCATAAATGCAGGGCTTTAAAAATTTGCTGGTTTCTTATTTGATGGTAAATCCAAACGTATTTTTTGCACCATTCGGTGATTCAATTATCACCGTGTAAGTACCTTCAGAAAGCTGTACAAGCTTAGACACCTCAACTTGGTCAGAGTTAAGAACTTGATCAACTTTATCATTAATAACAACGCGGGCCGTTTTAGCACTCAAATTTTTTAATACGGCTTCGGTACCCTTTGGATAAACTGGCTGACCGCTTTCAAATTCGGTCGCTGGTTTTGAAAACTCAATACTTGGCGTAATTGTGGTGGTAGAAGAGGAATCACTTGTGTGTATTCCACAAAAAGTTAAAGCAAGAATTAAAACAAATTGTACCATTTCTAATGCGTGTTTAAGTGTGATACAAAGTTGAAAATTCAATGCTTTATAGGTAAGGCGTGATTTACTGAAATTAAGCTAGTAAAATCGCTTACTTACATTCAAACAAAAAAAGCCTTACTTATCGCAAGGCTTTTTAGTTTCATTTTAAGAGATCGTTATCCACCGAAATCATCGAATCGGATATTCTCATCTGGTATACCGAAGTCCTCTCCCATTTTCTGAACTGCTTGATTCATCAAAGGAGGGCCACAGAAGTAAAGTTCAATCTCTTCTGGATTATCATGCTTACTCAGGTAGTGATCGATCACAGCTTGATGAACAAAGCCAGTAAATCCATCTCCATCATCTTCCATACTATTCTTAGCATTCCAGTTATCTTCTTCTAAAGGTTCCGAAAGAACCACATGGAAAGTGAAATTCGGGAAGTGCTTTTCTAAATCAAGGAAGTGATCTAAATAAAATAGCTCTCGCTTAGAACGACCACCGTACCAGTAGCTTACTTTTCTACCAGTCTTCAATGTTTTGAATAAGTGATAAAGGTGTGATCTCATCGGAGCCATTCCTGCGCCACCACCAACATATAGCATTTCTGCTTCTGAAGGGTTAATAAAGAATTCTCCATAAGGACCAGAAATTGTTACCTTATCACCTTTCTTCAATCCAAAAATGTAAGATGAAGCAATACCTGGATTAACACTCATCCAGCCATTCTTAGCTCTATCCCATGGTGGAGTAGCTATACGAACGTTTAGC
>CAZWLS010000156.1:0-9552 GCA_964634415.1 uncultured Roseivirgaceae bacterium
CTGCCAGGAATGGGTGGATAGTAAGGAATGAAAATCTTAACTCTCCATTCCAACAAACATTCGGGACAGATTTAGATATTCAAGCTGACCTACAGCCCTTCAAAGATCTAAGGGTACAGTTAACCTGGAATAGAGGACTTAACAATCAGTACCAGGAGATTTTCAGATTTAACGCAGATGAAGGAGGTTTCGAGACACTTACACCCTCTCGAAGTGGAAGTTATACAATCTCTTTTCTCGCAATAAGGACTGCATTTCAAAAGGATGGTCCTGATAATTCCTCAGACGCTTTTTCGAATTTTGAACAAAATCTGATTACTGTAAGAGAACGATTAAATAGATCCAATCCAAATGGAGAATATGATACACTGTCTCAAGATGTTCTGATTCCTGCATTTATATCAGCGTACGCGGGCAAAGATGCCAGTAATACTTCTTTAACTCCTTTCCCTAAAGTTCCTCTTCCGAATTGGAGACTTGATTACACGGGGTTGATTAATATCCCTGCCTTGTCGGAATTGTTTTCATCTTTCACAATATCTCATGGATACAATTCTACCTACAGTGTTTCAAGTTTTACCAACTCATTAAATTATGGAGAAGATGTTATCGGATTACAAAATGACATTCTTGATTATCCTCAAGCAAGAGATGATAGCACCGGTAGATTGGTGCCGGTATACATCATTAACCAAGTAATGATATCAGAGCAATTTGTCCCATTGATAGGTTTTAACATTCGAACGAAAAATAACATTTCAACCAGGCTAGAGTTCAGGAAGAGTCGGAATTTGGCGCTCAATATGTCAAATGCTCAGATCACAGAAACGACAAATAATGATATAACTGTTGATATTGGATATTCTAAAGTTGGATTTAAACTGCCTTGGAGATGGCAGGGGCGGACTTTGACACTTGAGAATGACCTTACTATGCGAGTTGCAGCTTCTGTAAGAGATAGTAAGACCGTCCAACGTAGAATAGGTGAAAGAAGTACCATTACCAATGGTAACCTTACATGGCAAGTAAGGCCTACAGTAACGTATAAAATCAACAATCAGTTAGACTTTACATTCTATATGGAAAGGAATGTAACTGATCCAAAAGTGCTAAGTTCATTCAAGCGTGCAACGACTGCATTTGGGGTTCAACTAAGATTTGGTCTTGCACAGTAGTTCAGTTCAATTCTAAGTCTTATTTTTGACGCCCATTAAAAAATCTAAGACTAAATAGAAGCATATGAATATTCCATCAGAATTACAGTATACCAAAGATCACGAGTGGGTTAAAATTGACGGCGATATTGCAACAGTTGGAGTTACTGACTTTGCACAAGGAGAGCTTGGTGATATTGTGTATGTTGAAGTTGAAACCGAAGGTGAGTCTCTCGACGCAGGAGAAGTATTTGGCACTGTTGAGGCGGTAAAAACAGTATCCGATCTTTTCATGCCTGTTTCAGGGGAAGTTGTAGAAGTTAACTCAGAGCTAGAATCAAATCCGGAAGTTGTTAATTCAGATCCTTACGGAGATGGTTGGATGATAAAAATCAAAATTTCAGATCAAGGGGATCACCTAATTTCTGCAGAAGATTATAAGGCAGAAGTAGGGGGATAAGAAATATTGGAATGTTTTTTGCTTAGTTTAAGTAAATACCATCGTCCTTTTGGTATATAAAAATTGAAGGACATATATTTGATGTTCAACTTCACAAAAGAAGGAATATGGAACCTAAGAAAAATCCGAAAATAGACCTTTCCAGACAGTCAGGATTGTTCCTGAATATTGGAATGGCTGCCAGCTTGCTGCTTATCATAGTAGCGTTCGAATGGAGGACTTATGATGATTCAGGTCTAATGGACCTAGGGAATGTAGATGATGATTTTGAAGATATCATCGATATTCCACCAACAGAGCAACCACCTCCACCACCTCCAAAAGTTCAAATACCAGAGATCATCGAGATTCCTGATGAAGAAGAAATCGAGGAAGAGATCGAAGTAGAACTTGATGTTGAGGTAACAGAAGAAACAATAGTAGAAGAAATTGTATTCGAAGAAGCTCCAGAAGAAGAAAATGTAGATGAGATCTTTACGATTGTTGAAGAGTCCGCATCTTTCCCTGGAGGTATCACTGCCTTCTATGGATATCTTAAGAAAGAACTTAAGTACCCTAGACAAGCTCAAAGAATGGGTATTGAAGGTAGAGTATTCGTGCAGTTCGTTGTGGAACGAGATGGAAGCTTAACAGACATTCACGTAGTAAAAGGCATTGGTGCTGGATGTGATGAGGAAGCTGTAAGAGTACTGAAAGAGTCTCCGAAATGGAAGCCAGGTAAGCAAAGAGGAAAGCCTGTTCGTCAAAAAATGATTCAGAACATTCTATTCAAGTTTGCTAACTAAGATTAGAAAATTTAAATCAAGCCTCTTGAGCGATCAAGAGGCTTTTTTTATGCCTACCAAGAAGCATCTTCTAATTTTTGCTTGTAAGCCAGATAGCTAGCTTCGAAATCAGCATACTCGTTTGGCGAAATCAGTTCTTTGATTCTATCGAGTGTTTGATCTGCGTACGCTACTAAGTTCCAATCCAAAGCAGCAAAAGCATACACTTTAAGAAGGTCAGTGCTGTACGGGTTTATTTCAGTTGCATCAACTAGTAGTTCATATCCCCCGGATGCGTCGCGCTTCTTTAGTTCTTCAACTACTGCAATCATTTTAGGCACATTAAAAGCATTGGTTCTACCTATTGCAACTAGCGTTGAATCTGGAAGGCCATCTAAATTTGGCACAATCCAGTCTTTGGATTCTGGAATTTCATAATTTTCTAGGCTACTCAAAAACTCATTTGCTTCCTCTGTCATTTCGGGATTTTTCTTTAGTGCTTTCAGAAGTTCTTGTGGTATTTCATTCTTGCGACCCATTCTTGCTAATACCTCAAGACTTGGTAATAGTGACTTGGTGTGCTTAAGATCTAATGCCTTTTGAAAGAACTCCAATGACAGTTTGTATGCTTGCTGGTCCAATGCCAACTTGCCTAAAGCGTCTAAATACGTCCCTTTATAATATTGGTGTGCATTCGCCTGAAGGTAGTCGAGCATCATAAAGGCCTCATTAACTTCACCTTTGTTGTATAAATGGATTGAAAGGGCTTTTCTTAATCGATCGTTGTAGGTGCCATCAGTAGACTTTTCTATTTCTCTTCTTGTTAGGCTTTCTATAGAATCATGGTGGAAGATGTAGCAGCTATTTAGTAGATAAGTCTGTCGATGCAAGAATTCTGCATTTTCGATTTCATCATGTTCGAATTGTAAGTTTGTTTGCTCTGTCTGAGTAGTCAAAATATTACTCTTTACACCATAATTCCCGTTTTTATAATCAAGGTTGATTTTACTAGAATCAACGACTTCTAGTTTTTTGAAAACACTCCATTTGTTGATTAGTGGGGCGTTATTCCATTCGTTAAGCGGGTTTGCATTTTCAAAATATGTTAGGGCTCTATCAAGTTCACCCTTCTTCATGTGTATTACACCTAGATTATTTTCTAGTTCACCACTATTTGTGCTCCTAAGTGCCTCTTCATAGATTGCCTGTACCTTATTAGCATTTATTTCTGCGTCTAAGTTTCCATAGTTAACCAGGGCATATGCAGAAGGGAATCTCTGTGCTGCACTGAAATAGTAATTCTTGGCTGGATATTCATTCCCTCTTTCCATTGCACCCCACCCAAGGGAGTAATTCGAGTAATGAGTATTGTATCCAAGGTAGCTTGCTTCTAAGGTATATTCCTTAGAAAGCAAGTCATTATTTTCTGTCTTTGCTTCTTGTGCTAAATAGATGTAGTATCCACTTTTTAATAAATTATATGATTCTTGTCCAGAAAGAAAATAGAAGGCGAGGACTGCAAAAAAACCACCCAATCGAGCGCTTGCATAAGGGAAATTACGCTCTTTATACGCGATTTTGTGAACTTCAAAACCTTTTATCAGAGGATCAATGAAGTTACCAATGATGTAAAGGAAGAAGAGCACTCCAAACCCTATATGAAAGTACAGAATGAAATAGTGGAACGCTTGATAAACACCGTCGTTTCCTCTAATTATGTGTAAGGTCAAAAAAGCTAAAACAACGATTCCTAAACTGAATGTGAAAAGATAGAGCGTACTTTGACTTAAATACTTGGATAAAAAGTCAGACTTAAACTTAAGGCTCCATAAGCTAATCAGGCATGAAATTGCAAGTAGAATAAATGGATCAAAGAAAAAGAAGTTATTATCAAATAATCCAGACTTGTTGAGATAATACAACACCAAGTTCCCCAGGTATATAATTGAAAGAACTAAGAAATGAAGGTGGTTGCTTTTTCCTCCTTTTCCGGAAGTAACCACATGCAGAATTCCATAAGTAATCTCTTCAGAAATTAGGAATAAGAAAATTAGCCCACAGATGGTAAATCCAAATAAAGAGTGCGCTATCACATGGTCAGTAAATAAGGTAGCGTCAGAAACTCCCATCAAAAGTCCACCACTCACTACCAATAAAGTCAATATCCTAAAAATAAGCGGTGTGGATTTCTTGTATTCATGAAATACCACCAATGGTATTATTAAGGCCAATGAAGGTATGAAAACTACAAGATTTGTTTGAATGCCAAAAAGACCAATTTCTGAAAGATTGAGTCTATTTACGAATAGTGCGAGAAGTGCCACTATGATAAAAAATGCATATCTCCGTAAATATGTGGAGGCAGCTAAGACACCACATAGGCCTAACCACATCAATCCGAGAAGTGCTTGATCTCTAACTATATCTCTTTGTATTTTACTTCCAGAATACTGTTCATTTAACAGAAGTTTTTCTCCCATTATTTCATGGGTTAATAAATCTGTTTCTAGGGTCCAGGCGGGGAATTCGATTACTTCTCCAATGGTTGTTACTTCCCAGTTTATTGAGTTGTCATAACCAGAACTATAAGACCACAGCATTGCTAAAAGACATGCTATGAACAGGCCTATTAGGGATTTCTTAAAAAAATTACTCACAGTTAGTTGATTACTTTGGGAACTCTGAAATATTCAGAATCCTGTTTTGGTGCGTTTTTTAATGAACTTTCACGTGGGAGATTCTCGGTAAGGTCATCTTCTCGGAATCTATTTTGCTCTGAAGACATACTAATCAGAGGCTCAACATTATCCGTATTGACCTCTTTGAGTTTATCAATCCAATCCACCATTTTTTGGAGATCTTCGATCATTTGTTCCTCTTTCTCTTCTTCAAATGATAGTCTTGCAAGATGTGCTGTTTTCTGAACTATCTCCTTAGTTATTTTCATAATTCAAAGTTAATCAGCCTTTCGATTGTTAAGTTCTTTTTGAA
This sequence comes from uncultured Roseivirgaceae bacterium, assembly GCA_964634415.1. Classification (GTDB taxonomy): domain Bacteria; phylum Bacteroidota; class Bacteroidia; order Cytophagales; family Cyclobacteriaceae; genus Ekhidna. The sequence continues at coordinate 5,370 of CAZWLS010000156.1, forward strand.
TGACACGAAAAACTTCGGTTCTAAGTTTCTTAACATCATCATCTGTATCTCCAGATGGCCATATCGGTTCATGGAAGATTATATGACATGTTTTTCTCCTAATATTCAATAAATCATCATCTGGGAGTATTTTGTAGTTGTCGGGCATCGTAATTGGAACAATTGGGATATTGTTTTCAGCTGCCACTTTGAAAGCCCCATCTTTGAATTCAACCATTTCAGGATACTTGGAAAGGCGAATGCCACCTTCCGGGAAGAAGCCAAGATTAAATCCGTCTCTTATTGCTTCTCTGGCTTTCTCCAAACTTCTCGCACGGCTTCTATAACTAGATCTGTTTACAGTGATGTGTAGCGTGTGATACATATATCCAAAAACTGGAATTTTGGCAAGTGAGCTTTTGCCCACGAACTTAAATGGTAGTGGATATAGCCCAAGAATGGGAATATCTAGATAAGAAAAATGGTTGGCGCAGATGATGTATTGCTGTTCTCTATCGAGATCAAATCTCCATTCTTTTTTCACTGGTATGAATGCCATCTTTAAAAAGCACCACGCCCACAAATAGTTGATTCTGAGCGCTTGTTTGTGCAACGCTTTGAAGGGCACCATGATAAGTAATGGAACTATTAGCAGCAAGAAGAAAAAGACCATGGAAAAAACGGCCCAAAACGAATACAAGCGCCTTAAAATCATATTGCCGGTTAGGTGTGCTATTAAGCCACTAAATTAGTCGCAAAATCCAGTCGGTTAGAAAAAAATGTACGACTGTGTAATATTTTTCTAGATTCGTGCACTAATGTCCAATAAACAATAAGAATTGTGAGCCTATTAAAAGTAGAAAACATAAGTAAGTCATACAGCGAGCATCAGGCTTTGACTGACGTGAGTATGGAAATTCCTGAAAAAACCATTTTTGGATTATTAGGTCCTAATGGAGCAGGTAAGACAACCCTTATTCGAATTATCAATCAAATAATAGAAGCAGACCAAGGTTCGATATTATTTGATGGAACACCTCTTAATGCGGATCATATTCGCAGCATTGGATACTTACCTGAGGAAAGAGGTCTGTACAAGAAGATGAAGGTTGGAGAACAATTGATTTATTTGGGACAGCTTCGAGGTCTTTCCATGAAGGAATCTTCTAAAAGAGCAAAGGCATGGTGTCAAAAGCTAGAAATAATCGATTGGTGGTCAAAAAAGATTGAGGATTTATCCAAAGGTATGGCTCAAAAAATCCAGTTTATTTCCACTGTGATGCATGAGCCGAAGCTGATTATTCTTGATGAGCCGTTCTCGGGATTTGACCCTGTAAATGCAAATCTTATCAAGGATGAAATTCTTGATTTAAGAGATAAAGGAGCCACTATCATATTCTCAACTCATAGAATGGAATCTGTTGAGCAGTTGTGTGATCATGTAGCGATGATTAATAAGTCTCAAAAAATTCTTGATGGATCAAAAGTTGATATTAAAGAGCAATTTAGAGATGGATCATACTTTGTAGAATATAAGGGAGGAGAAGTGAAGTCAGGCTCAGGCTACGAACTAATAAGTACAGAAGATATTGGTAGAGGTTTGAAAAGATCATTGATCCAGTATTCTGCTGAGGGTAACCCCAACGATCTACTTAAGCAGCTAATTGGACAAGTTGAGATTCATTCTTTTGTAGAACGAATCCCAAGTATGAATGACATATTTATTTCACTAGTAAAGGGAGAAAATCCTGAATTAGCTGAAGCGTAAAATCACCAAAAAGACATTTAAGATGAATAAGATATTTTTAGTAATTCAGCGTGAATTTATGAGTAGAGTTAAGAAGAAGTCCTTCTTAATAGCTACAATTTTGGTTCCATTGCTTTTTCCTGCAGTAATTGGTGGGATGGTATATTTAGCTGTACAAAATGAGAAAAACAAAGAGCTTGAAGTTATCCATGTATTGGATGAAAGTGGCATTCTGAATTTTGAAGACACAGAAAGCTATGATTATCAATTGGTGGATGGGCCTCTTGATTCTGCAAAATCAAGGTTTAGTAAGTCCGACGATTTTGCATTGATCTATATCCCTAAAATTGAAATTGATAATCCTCAGGGAATAACGTTTTATGCTCATACCTCACCAGGAATAAACTTGATCGGCGGCTTTGAGAATAAAATTGAAAGTCAGATTAGAGATATTAAACTGACCAGGTCGGGTCTAAATGAAGAGCAGCTTGAAAGCTTGAAAACTTATGTTTCTATTGAGTCATTTAACTTAAGTGAGACAGGAGATGAGAAAAAAAGTGATTCAGGTGTGACATTTGGAATCGGGTATGTCATGGGATTCCTGATTTATTTTTTCCTTTTTGTTTACGGAGCGCAGGTAATGCAAGGTGTTATTGAGGAGAAGAATAGTAAAATAGTAGAAGTGATAGTGTCTACTGTACGCCCATTTCATATGATGATTGGTAAAGTAGTAGGAGTAGCTTCTGTTGGTGTTGTCCAGTTCCTTATTTGGATGGTCCTAATCAGCGTAATTTCTTTTTCTGCAATGGCAGCATTTGGATTAAGTTTAGATCCGGCAGAATCTGCCCAGATGATTCAATCAGCAAATGAAGGAGCTTCAGCTATTCAGAGTAATGAAAAGGTTCAAGAAGCAATGGCGCTGATTAATGATATTCCAATTACTAAAATCGTACTCCTTTTTGTCTTCTTCTTCCTTGGAGGGTACCTGTTATATGGAGCATTGTTTGCTGCAGTTGGCTCAGCTGTTGATACACCTGCCGACGCACAGCAATTTATGATGCCTATCATGTTACCTATTATTATCGCGTTAATGGGTTTAATGATGTTTGTATTCCCCGATCCGCACGGAACAATAAGTTTCTGGCTGTCCATAATTCCATTCACATCACCTATTGTAATGATGGGAAGAATAGGGTTTGGAGTACCGGCTTGGGAAATTGCATTGAGTATGGTTTTGTTAATAGCAGGATTCATATTTACCCTTTGGATAGCAGGTAGAATCTATCGAATTGGAATACTTATGCATGGAGCCAAAGTGAACTATAAAGTTCTAGCAAAGTGGTTAATGCAAAAAAATTAAGATGATCGTGGTTATTTTTAACCAAAGGATCATTTGTGAAGAAAAAGTTTAGAGAAGCCACTGGCAACACACTTGCCCCACTACGACCACATTTAAAGTGGATCGTAGTGGGGTTTGCTATTCTTATAAGCTTTGGATCAATTATTTACACAAATAATTTGGTAGCTCAGCTTCGCGACAGGGAGCAACGTCAAATTGAGATATATGCCAGTTCACTAGAATTTCTTGCCAATGAAAGTGAGAATGTCAATTTCATTCTGATATTGGATGAAATTGTCACAGCGAATCACTCCATTCCGGTAATACTGACAGATGAAAATGAAAGACCGGAAGACTATCGAAACTTGAGCAAGGCTGATAAAATATCCGATAAGATTGAAAGAGAAGCGTTCCTTAGTGAAGAAATAACTTACATGAAGGAGGCGCATCCTCCTATTGAGGTGACCTTGAAGGATGATCAGGATATCATTTATGGTCATAAGTATATTTTTTATAAAAACTCATTCCTCTTAAGTCAGCTTCAATATTATCCATATGTTCAACTTTCAATAATTGCTCTTTTCAGCATCATTACATTTTTGACATTGAATTATATGCGAAGAGTAGAGCAAGACCATGTTTGGGTTGGTTTAGCTAAAGAAACAGCGCATCAATTAGGTACTCCATTGTCTTCGCTGATGGCATGGTCTGAATATTTTAAAGGTATCTACGAGGATCAACAAGATGCACTTCTCGAATTTGATAAAGATGTTGATCGTTTGAAAGTGATTACAGATAGATTTTCAAGTATTGGCAGTGAGCCGCAGCTTGTTCAGCTTAACATTTCAGATGCTGTGGATGAAATTGTTATATATCTTCAAAAAAGACTCTCTACTAAAATAGACATGACAGTTTCGACGTTTCCAAATCGGAATATTGAAGCCCGAATCAATCAATCTTTATTTGCTTGGGTAATAGAAAATCTCTGTAAAAATGCCGCCGATGCAATGGAGGGTAAAGGCTCAATTCATATAAGTATTTTGAGAGCAAATGAGGGTCGAGTAGCAGTTGATGTTCAGGATACAGGTAAGGGAATATCAAAATCGAAAATAAACAAC
>CAZWLS010000157.1:0-9397 GCA_964634415.1 uncultured Roseivirgaceae bacterium
TCTTTGATAACTCCGATTACGTTTAGTCTGGTAGAATCATCAATTCTCACGATTTTACCGATTGGATCTTCCCATCCAAATTCGCTTACAAGCTTCTCATTAACCACAATGGAGTTTTTACGCTCATATTCTTGCATTTTGCCATCAAAGAATCTGCCTTCCACCATTTCAAGCTCCATGAAATCAAAATACTCTGGAGTAAAATCCATCATACTCGATTCTATTTGAGTTTGCTCATTCGTTAAAGTTCTACTGTAGTGCCAGTCACCGATTCGATTAAAAGTACTTGCTACTGCTGTGATTTCGGGCATTTGTTCTACAAGAGGTTGGAAGCCTTTCCATTCGGATTGATTTTCTACTGCAATAGAAAAAGTCTGATCTTTGGTAAATCCTAAATCAAACGCTGCTTGGTAGTTGGTATTATTATAGAATGCGAAGCCAGAAATCAAAGCCAGAGCTGTAGTCATATACTGTGCTCCAAGCAGCACTTTTGAGAATCGGCTGCTTCCACCGAGTTGGAGATTGCCTCGAAGAATCTTTACCGGCTGATACTTGCTGATGTAAAGTGATGGGTACGCTCCTGCTACAAGCGCAGTAAATATGAGTAAAACGCTTAGAAAGACGAAAATCTCAGGATTACTAGAAAAGTTTAACTCTAGATCTATAAAATCCCATATGGCACTGTAAGCTGGGACCAGTATGTCTGCAAGGGCCAGACCTACCAATAATGCGCCGAAGCATAGGATCAAATTCTCTCCCATGAATTGTAAAATCAATTGCTTTCTTCTGCTTCCCATGACCTTACGAATACCGATCTCTTTTAGTCGCTTACTTGAAATGGCTATTGATGTATTGGTAAAGTTGAAACATGCAATTAAAAGCAATTGTATTGCCATTACCACAGGTCCTATAATCGCCGATGAAGGAGGTAAATCTTTCAGCCAATTTGAGCGTATGTCTCCTGAGTTTTCGGCTAGAGTCGTTAGCTGTTCTGCATAGTATCCCGCGATCTGAAAATTTTCACGTGCTTTATTCTGAACCTCAATTGAATTTGCATTTACATAATCAATGACATTTTGAGGATACTCCCCATTGGTCATTACAAAAGTTGCGGAGTTGAAGTTTTTCCAATCATCATTGCTGAAATCTCTTATTCGAAGGTAATTGTCGTAATGTGTGATAGCTCGGAAAATCATTGAGGAGTTTGTCGGCATGTCTTCAATTACACCACCTACGATAAATGGAAATTCTTTTCCATCAGTGTCAATCAATGTAATTAATTCGCCTCTCGGATCTTCCTCACCAAAGTATACCTCTGCCATATCTTCGGTAAGGACGATTTTACTTTTATCTAACAATACATCTTTATCTCCATACTTGAATGGGAACGTGAACATGTCAAAATAGTCATCCTCAGCAAAGGCAATATTTTGGATAAGCACATTTTGGTCTTTTTTAATCACATATCCAGTGGATACATAACGAGAAGAGTGCGTCACCCCTGAGATATTGTCCTTAATCTGAGCACCTAATGCTACAGGTGTAATTCCATAACGTACCTTTTCACCTTGAACAGATTTGTAGGAGTGAATCTTATAGATGCGTTCATGATTCGCATGGTTTCTGTCAAAATCAGCATTGTATTTCCAATTCAAATAACCTACGATACAGCAAGCCAATGAAAGGCCGAGTCCGATTAGATTTATAAATACGTAGGTCTTGTTTCTAGAGAAATTCCGTAAGGTGATTTTCAAAAAGTTGTTGAACATGGTAAGGTCGTTTGACCTTTTATGTTCCAACAAATGTGCCACTGGGCATAAAACACTGATATATAGTATGTTATGATCCATCCACTTTGTTGTTATTGTTCGATAACGAACTGTATATTCGGACACACTCGTTCCAATAGGCGATAAAAAAGGGCAACAATCATTGATTATGCCCTTCTTAAAATGCGCTTTATGTGTTTCTATTCATACCGTAATGAATCAACAGGATTTTTAATAGCTGTACGTAAAATCCTTGTTGAAGCAATAGCTACTGCTATAAACATTAGCAGGAGAAATGGTGCTACTACTGTAAATAAACTGATAGCTTGATAGACAGCAAATATTGATGCCATCAATGCATCAATAGCGAAGTATGATAGTGCCGATCCGATTATTGCGAAGATCAAAAGGAGCCAGAAAAACTGCTTGTTCATTAGTACCAAGATTTGTCTGATAGATGCTCCAAGCACCTTTCGTACGCCTATTTCTTTCACTCTTTTAATGATGTTTAGTGATACTAACGTATAGAGGCCAATGGATGAAAGCACCAATGCCAAAAGACCAAGGAACTGGAACATCTTCATGATGTTCTTATTTACTAGGTCAATTGAAGCCAATTCTTCATCCATAAATTCTGCATTGAATGGAGTATTAGGAGCCACTTCGTACCATTTGGATTCCATTAGGTCATAGAATGCTCGCTGATCGATGTTGCTTTTCATGACCACAAAGTTCATGGCTTCTTTATCTGCTAGTCTAAATGCGGATGGTTCCACTGGATTGAAGAATCCCCACATGTAAAAGTCCTCCATTACACCAATTACTTTTAGACGTGTGCTATCGTCGATACTCACAGTTTTGCCAAGTGGCTTTTCCCATCCAAATTCTTTCACCATGGCCTCATTGACAATTATTGAATTCTCTTTATCAAATTCATAAAGGTCATTATTAAAGTATCTGCCATCTACCATTTGTAGGTTCATCAACTCTTGATAGTCCAAACTGAAATTCATCATTCCTGCTTCCAGTTCTTTATCCTCAGATTTCAAAGTTCTTCCGTAATTCCACCATCCGATATGGTGAGTGGTGCCCGTAATCTGATCCACTTCCGTCATTTGGCTTACCAGGTTATTGAATCTTTCGTATTCGGATTGATTTTCTACTCTTACCCCCAAGATGTTATTTTTTTCGAACCCTATATCGAAGTTGTTTTGATAATCAGCGTTGTTAGAGAAAGCTAAAGCACTGATTAATGCAATGATAGTCAGCATATACTGGGTGCCAAGTAAGATTTTTGAAAACCAATTGGTGCCGCCAAGGGTAAGGCTTCCTCTAAGAATATTAACAGGTTGATATGCACTTATGTATAGCGATGGGTATCCTCCTGCGATAATCGAGGTAATTACCAATAATCCTATCAAGAAAAGGTATATCTCACTATCAGTCGCAAGGTTTAACTCCAAATTGATGAAGTCCCACATCGCACTGTAAGCAGGAACAAGAAAAAAGGCGATACCAATTCCAACGACCATTGCTAAAAATGAAAGGATGAGGTTTTCACCCATGAACTGCGCTATGAGCTGCTTTCTGTCACTTCCCATCACCTTACGAATTCCTATTTCTTTTAATCTCTTACTAGAAATGGCAATGCTCGTATTTGTGAAGTTGAAACATGCGATCAGTAGCATTAAAAATGCCATTATTAAAGGCACTGTGATTGCTGGTGGAGGAGGAGGTTCATTTAACCAATTGGCGCGAATGGATTCTACAGATGCTCCAAGGTTGGTTAATTGAATGATGTAGTAGTTGCCAATTTGAAAATCTTCTCTTGCTTCATTTTGAACGGCGACATAGTTTGCGTTGATGTCGTCCACAAGATTTTGAGGATAGCCATTTTCAACCATCACGAACGTAGCCGCAACGAAATTTCTCCAGTTACCTGATTCTAGATTTCGAATTTTGAGATAATTATCAAAATGCGTGATGGCACCAAAAGTGACTGATGAGTTTGAAACAAATGGTTCTAAAACACCACCCACAGTCATTGGATATTCCTTACCTTCTTCATCTATCACGGTTATGATTTCACCAGTAGGATCTACATCTTCACCAAAGTAGCTGTTTGCGGTGTTGGTACTAAGTATGATTTTACTTTGATCTAGTAAGGCTTCTTTATTCCCATACTTAAATGGGTAAGTGAACATGTCAAAGAAGTCTTCCTCCGCAAATCCAATATTGCGATTAAATACTTTTAAATCCTTTTTTAATACGAGTCCACTTGTAGTGTATCTGGAGTAGTGGGAAATGCCTGTGATTTTATCCTTGATTACTTCACCTAATGCTATTGGAGTGATACCATAAGGCACGTTTCTTCCCTGAACATCTTTGTTGATGTGAATCTTGTAGATCTTCTCATGGTTTGCATGATTCTTGTCATAGTCGGAAGCAAACTTCCAATTTAGGTATCCAACAACGCAGCAAGCCAATGATAGGCCAAGGCCTAGTACATTGATTAAAACGTAGGATTTGTTTTTAAGGAAATTACGGGCAGTAATCTTGAAGAAATTCTTAAGCATAGTCTTTTTGAGTTAGTGAATGCTATAAGAATAGATTCTAAAATTCCGTAAAGGTTGCTTTATGTGAAAGAAAGCGCCCACCAGATAAGTAAAAATTGCATTGGTAGTCTTAACGCAAGCACCCATATCATCTTTTTCTTTCGTAATCCTTTCTTGAAGTGATAAATGTTGGCCGGATAGACAGCGATTAAAAGAGCGATGATTCCCCAAGCTGATATTGAAGTTAGGCTTGGAATGAGTAGTCCAATCCCGAGTAAGATTTCTGCGACTCCACTTAACCAATTGATCCATTTTGGATTTGAAAAAAATGGAGGAACGATTGACTCGTAAAAACGAGGCATCACAAAATGGTTGATTCCTGCAGCTATATAAAGGAATGCCATTATCCAGAGTGAGATATTATCGAAGGACATCCTTCTAAATTAGATATATTTGATAACGATCAAAATTCAACCCCAGACCTATGTACAGATACCTCACCTTCCTTTTCATTGTCTTTGTTTCATGCGCCCCTGAAAGCACCAACCCAGATATTAAAAAATGGGAAACCCAGGCAGATAATATTACAATCATTCGTGATGATTTTGGAGTCCCCCACATTTACGGTCAAACGGATGCTGATGCTGTCTTTGGGTTGCTATATGCACAATGTGAAGATGATTTTAGAAGGGTAGAAAGGAACTTCACCTGGGCCATTGGTAGGCTTGCTGAAGCAGAAGGTGAAGAACTGCTGTACAGTGATTTACGTGCTCGATTATTCATGACCGAAGATGAAGCACGAGATTATTATCAATCTGCTCCGGACTGGTTAAAGAAGTTGTGTGTGGCCTGGGCTGATGGTATTAATTATTACCTACATACGCATCCTGAGGTAGAACCTAAAGTGATAAAGAAATATGAGCCATGGATGACAATGTATTTTACGGAAGGCTCAATTGGAGGAGATATTGAGCGTGTTTCAACAAGAAAAATCAAAGCATTTTATGATGGGCTAGAAGGTGAATCGATGGCACATAGCGAGCTTGAAAGCGAACCATATTTCATGGAAGAACCAAAGGGATCTAATGGGTTTGCAGTTTCTGGTGATTTGACGGCATCGGGTGATGCGATGTTACTGATCAACCCGCATACTTCCTTCTACTTCCGAGGTGAGGTACATGCCGTTAGTGAGGAAGGGTTAAATGCTTACGGGGCTGTTACTTGGGGTCAGTTTTTTGTCTATCAAGGATTTAACGAAAATACGGGATGGATGCATACCTCTACCTACACCGATGTGATTGATGAATTCAAAGAAACCATTATTGAAAAAGATGATGGCATTTTCTATCAATACGGTGAAGAAGAAAGGCTTGTAGAAGTAAATGAAGTCACCTTGAAATTTATTGATAATGGGGAGATGAAAGAGCGAACATTCCCAATGTACAGAACGCACCATGGCCCAATCACACATCAGGTAGATGGGCAGTGGACAGCTACTGCTATGATGTGGGAGCCAGTAAAAGCTTTGGAACAATCATATACGAGATCTAAGAAGAAAAATTTGGCTGAGTTCGACGAGATGATGGATATAAGGACGAACTCTTCCAACAACACTGTTTTTGCAGATTCAGAGGGAAATATCGCCTACTATCATGGCAATTTCATTCCGATCAGAGATGAACAATTTGACTACACTGCTCCAGTTGACGGAAGTAATCCGGACACCGATTGGCAAGGATTACATACAGTAGATGAGGCAATAACCGTAATGAATCCTGAAAATGGATGGATTCAAAATTGCAATTCCACACCTTTTACCTCAGCGATGCAATACAGCCCAAAAAAGGAGGATTATCCCAGTTATATGTCTCGAATCCCTGAAAATTTCAGAGGTGTACATGCAATTGGATTATTGGTTGATGCAAAAGACTTAACCATTGACAAGATGATTGATCTTGCTTATGATCCCTATCTACCAGCATTTGAAAAAGTAATACCCGGGTTGATTGCTGCGTATGATCAATCTCCGGAGGTAAGTATTTCTGGTCCTATTGAGGTACTTAGAAATTGGGATATGAAAACAGGAGTCGAATCTGTTGGGATGACATTGGCACATTTCTATGGCATGAACCTTTACAGAAATGCTGAGATTCCAGACGGCCTAATTGGCATGGAACGCTTCAATTACTTCGGTACAGGATTAGAAGAAGCAAGAAGACTTGAAATTTTCACAGTGGCATTAGCAGAATTGGAAGAACGAATGGGGAGTTGGAATACACCATGGGGAGAGGTCAATCGATTTCAACGTGTCGACGGATCAATAGATCTACAATTTGATGATGAGGCACCTAGTGTGCCGGTTGGTTTAACTACCGGAAGGTGGGGAGCTCTTGCAGCATATGGGATGCGTTCTTCTCAAGAAACGGATAAAATTTATGGTACTAGAGGTAATAGTTTTGTTGCGGTTGTAGAGTTTGGTGATAAAGTGAAAGCGAAAACGATTTTAGCAGGAGGGCAAAGCAGCGATATTAATTCCACTCATTTTTATGATCAAGCTGAAATGTACGCCAATAAGCAATTCAAAGATGTGGCATACTACAGAGAGGATGTAGATGCAAGAGCTGAAGAATCGTACAAACCTGGAAAGCGGTAAGTGTAAGATTGTAGTTTTAAACTAATAGACAGATAACGTAAGGTTGACTTCTAAACCAAGTCATTCACCGAAAAGCACTTTTCTGAAGTTTCTTAATAGTGTAGATTGATGGTAGTAAAGAAAAAAATAAACCAGCAGACCTATGAGAAACGAAAACATTTATCCATCCAAATCAAGAATTTTAAGAGCTACCAAGATTGAAATCTATGGGTCTCTTTCTGAGAAGTTTGGTTCTTCGTATGGAATCCCTCAAAAGGATTCGGATAGTGATCATGTTATGAACTTCCAACTTGATCGATTATTTACTATTATCCACGATAACTAATATTGAGGCATAAAAAAACCAGGACTAAGCCTGGTTTTATAAGAGGTTGTTACTCCTAAGCTTCGGCCCAATTTTTGGCCATAGAGTACATTTGATCAAACAAACTGTTAATCACAGGAATCATTTCTCCTTTCAATTCGGAAGGTAATATCTGAGTTAGCTCTGATATTTCATCATCACTTATTCCTGTGGAATGATTCTCTTCAGTTTCCTGATGCATTTGACCGAAATAATCCAATTGACCATATAAGTCCGCTTTTTTGAGCTGCGGGTGAATGGCCTCTTTGAACTTATCAAATGTGATCTCCAAAACCTCGATCATCAACATACGAGCAACCGGATCAGTATATTGCTTGATATATCTTGAGAACGTATAGATCGTTTCCCTAACTTCTATAGTTGCGTCATCCCAAACGTTAGTGATTAATTCAATTGATGCAGAATTTTTGAACTGCCCACTCATGAATGCTAAATCGTTTAGATACCATTCCCAATGATTTGAATCTTCATCACTTTCAGGATCTTTGCATATTTTCAGCAATTTTTCCGATTTGCTGAACGGCCATCTTTTCTGCATGAATTGATTTTGACTCATATGTTTTCTTCTTTTCAATCTAAATACTTTTTATGCTTATCTAAGAATGTAAAATCATATGTATTGAACTTAGTAAAGTAATACTCATTGCTATTCTCACACTTAAATTCATCTCATTTGAAATCGAATTCTTTCAGTTTTTTAATCTGAGTTTTTAAAAAACCTACTCCAAATATGTTCTTGCAAAATGAGAAAAAGAACCTAAGCTGCTTATGATTGTTGATTGTCTGTGACTTTAGTTTGGTGTATATTAGTTTCAAAGCAAGCCTCAAACTTTCATTTACCTCTATTTTATATGACATATGAGGAAGTTTTGAGCAAAATTCCAGCATTTTTGGAGTATAATAGTCAACATTGTTTTTGGATTCTCCTAATTTATGATATGACTTTATGTCTTCAGTATCGTTGTCTGACAAAAACTGTTTGACGTTTTGATCTATAATTCCATTCTCCATTTTAATTCTTATTTTTACTTTATCCTCTAAGCTAGAAATCATCTGTTTAGGATTAAGGCTTAGCATCTGCTGATGCATGTAATTGTTACTTTTAAAGTCTAAACTTCGTTTCCAATGCTTTTCTGTCGATTGCTTCCAAATTGGTCACATCTTTTGCTTCTTTTCAACCAGAATTTTCTTGTGATCTTCTAATGACTTTATAATAAGTAAAATTGAACTGCTTTGATCTTGCTCAAAATTTCTCAGTAATTTTGAATTCCGCTGAAGAACCTTCTTTATCCACAAGGTGGTCAGTTTCTTGATTTCCTTTGGATTATTTTTAAGGTTATCTATGGCACTATCTGTCCTCGTAATTCCATGGTCGATTATATACCTTTCATCTTCAACCTTTAGTACTATATCTTCATGTTTAGAATTTGGAGGACAATCCACATTATCATCTGAATCATTCACTAATGACACTACTGATTCATTGAAAACATTTTGTTGACTAAGCAACAATGATTTTCTTCCAGTTCAGATAGCAGTTGGATAATCTTGAGGAATCTTTTTATAACTAGGTGTAACATATTCTTGTTCTTCAAGATTCTCTTCATTTAGTTTCTTTCAGAACCATGTGTCTTTTCTTCTGGCTGCTTCTCTTGCCTTTGCCATCATTTTCAACTTTTCAGCTAAGTAACTATCTAGAGGAAAATCTGATATTGCAGTTTCAAATTCATTTAAGTTAATGATTCCTTTTGTATACAATAAAACAAATTTTATCAGACTTTCATAATGATCATAGTGTTCATTTAGTCAGAGATTGTTGAGTATGCTTCTAAAAAATTCATCCTCAATTGACTTGACTTGGTTTTGCAACGACTTGTTTGCTTCTATCTGAATTTTTTCAAGATTCAATGCATTCTTATCTATAAAAATTGAAATTTTACTCTTTTTTCTCAATAATAACAGATGGATTTAATTTAAGTGTGTCTTTTAAACTTAAATCTTGTTTTTCAGGTTTGTATGCAATGCTCAATCCTTGATTACTATCAAACTCATTTTT
>CAZWLS010000158.1:0-9312 GCA_964634415.1 uncultured Roseivirgaceae bacterium
ATTAGCGACCTTGCGCCTCAGGATCTTTAGGAGCTTCCTGAACAAACGAAACCCATGATTCTGGTAATATCTGCTCACCTCCCCAGTTTCCATTATTCAAATAAAGTTGTCCAACTCGAGCCCAATCCCTGGCGGTAGCCCATCCAAAAGATGAGCCAACAAAATTTCCAGAAGCATCAGGTTCTATAATGAATGAATAGGCACCAATCCGATCAAACAATTCTTGATTGAGATAATCCAAATATTCATCTTGACTCGAAAAATATTGTCTCATCAAATGCATCAAAAGGTTGGTCGTGCCGGAAGAATAGTACCATTTTTCACCCGGATTAGCTTCTAACGGCTTATCTACTGTCGCTAATCCCATCGTATCGCTAATCCACAACATGATATTTGCGTCAGAATATGACCCATATTCTTCTTCAAATTTCAATCCACTACTCATCTGCAGTAAGTCTCGATAAGTAATAGATTCTTTATCAGTACCCTTCCATTCATCTATTGGTGCCGGTGCTTCCAAGTTTAACAAACTATCGCGTATCAAAAGACCAGCCATTGTGCTAGTCAAGCTCTTTGTCATACTCCAGCCTAGCAAGCGACTATCTTTTGTATATCCTTCAGCATATTGCTCTCCAATAAGCTGTCCCTTGTATAGAACCACCACTCCTCTTGTATTGATAGTATTCTCAGGATCGTTTTCGTATGCAGAAGCAATAATCTCATTTATCTCTCCCGATTGATCTTCACTAATCACTTGTACAGTATCCACATTCTCGTACCAATTTTGAAGGCTATCCACTGGATTGAGAGATCGCTGAAAGGTTTCTGTCACAAGATCTTCTTCCGGTATCTCATTAAGCAACACGCATCCTAGACCCTCTCGATAAATGGCCTTTCTGGGCACAAGACCCCACATATTCGATGTTGTCGATTTGTTTTCATAGTCTACATTAGTATTGGTCAGTGCAATAAAGGAAAAGCCCAAATCAATGCTTTTAACAACATCTTCATCCATACCTGCTACAAAAACACAAGAGCATAGATTCTTGGCAGCATAGCCATTAACTACTTGAAAGTTAGGTTTCAGATAGGCGAAATATGCGATCACTAGTGCGATTAGGAATAAGCATATTGAGATCAATACTTTTTTCATGATCCTCAAACATAACACAAACTAAAATGGACAAACACAAATCATAAACTATAATTTATGTTATTTATAATTTAATTAAAATATAACTTATAATTAATTATGAGATATTTGAAATCAAAAAGCCATGGAAGTCCTAGAAAAAGCGCCTCTCGAATTAGAGTTGGATATGTTAGAACAAACCAACACATACTTAGATGACCACATAGCAATATGGATCAACATACCTGTTGTTAATCAGTATAAAAACAAGGTTCACCAAATAACAATAGCTATAGAAAAACTATTAAAAAATGAACCACGAATTCACACAGGACAGAACATACTCCATATCAAAAAGCAAATAGCTGATAAAATGGATATTCTAGACGACACACTAGAAGCTTATGCTGATGACATTGGAAATGATTTACTTAGACAAAAAGCGAATAATCACTACTCCGATTACTTCAGACTATCCTATGACCAATTCCTTGAAAAAGTGATAAGCATGATAGAGCTATTGGAGGAAAATATAGAAAACATGTTTGATCATGGCCTGGTGCAAGATCAAATTGATGATGTAAAACTCAATTTGGATGAATACCAATTGAGTCTTGACAAACAACCAACCTATGATCTTTCTAGCAAGCTAGTAGCACACTCAATTGATGAATACATTGATGAAGCCAATGAGTATGCAGAGAAACTTGATAAGGTAATGAAGCGATTCAAACGATCTCATGTGACCTTCTACAATGGCTATCTGGCAGCGCGTACCGTAAATAATTTTTAAACAATTTTAAATTCCTCAGAAAGCACTCATACGCTAAGCATGAGTGCTTTTTTTATGCCTTTTTGAATTAAAAGGGCAGTTTCATCGGACGCTCAAGTTTAATTCTGGCATTCATTTTGAATTATCTCAGTCTAAAAGGTCAAGATGTTTCACTAAAACAAACCGCTTATGAAAAGGCTAAATATTCTCTTAATTACAGTAGCAATAGGACTATCAGGATGCTACTACGATGGCACACGCGGACCAAGAGGCTATGACGGTAGAGATGGGTTAGATGGAATCGATGGTGTGGATGGTGAAGAAAGTTACGTTTTCGAATATGAATTCAGTTTCACTGCTCCTGACTATAGTGTGATTTTAAATCTCCCAAATGATTTCAACATGCTAGACTCAGATGTCGCACTGGTCTACTTTCTTTGGGAAGTAACAAACGATGGAGTGGAAGTTTGGAGAGCCTTACCGCAAACCCTTTACTTCAGTGATGGAGTGCTTAAATACAATTATGACTTCACCAAGTTTGATGTGAGCGTTTTCCTAGACGGTACTGTCAACTTTGATGGACTAGGAGCAAATACAACAGACAATTGGATCGCTCGAGTGGTAGTGGTTCCTGGTCAGTTTGCCGGACGAATCGACTATTCAGATTATAATGCTGTGAAAGATTTCTTTGAATTTTCTGAATCAAAATTGGCAACGAAAAATTACCAGACTAGGCCAAATCAATAAGCGATACTGTATTAGGGGATGAATGAGTTTTCATCCCCTATATAACAATTATTCAACGTTAGCGTTGGATTTTTTATGAATCGCTTAAAAGAATTTTTCTGGCAATGTGCTGGAGCAAACAAAGAAATCCTCAATAATTGTCCTTCCGAATCGAGTAAATATGTAGGAATTGGCGCTACTATTTTCTTCACCGGTGTGTTTGCATCACTTGCCGGAGGATATGCCATCTACACCATATTCGATAGCTATTGGGCTGCAGCATTCTTTGGAATCATCTGGGGCCTCATGATTTTTAACCTTGATAGATTCATAGTATCGAGTATGCGAAAAAACGGAGACTCAAGACAAGAATGGTTAAGTGCATTGCCCCGATTAATTCTTGCGGTGATTATCTCGGTCGTGATAGCAAAACCACTTGAACTAAAAATCTTTGAAAAAGAGGTAGAGGCAGAAATCTCATTGATGATTCAAGAAGACCTGGCCACCCAAGAGATGACTGTAAAGCAACGATTCAGTGAAACCAGAGCCAGGCTCAACAATGAAATTCAGTCGCTGAAGAATGAAATCAATGATAAAGAAGCTAAAAGAGATGAATTACGAAAAATAGCACAAGAAGAAGCTGATGGAACTGGGGGAACAAAGCGACGCAGTGCAGGCCCAATTTATAGAATCAAAAAAGCAGATGCAGATCGTGTAGAAGCTGAATTAAATGATCTTGTTGCATTGAATGGACAGCAAATAAATGAAAGAGAAGCTTCCCTCGCAGAACTAGAAGCTCAGGAAAAAGAAGCTCTTAATGAAATGCAAGAAAGCGAACTTACTGGTCTTGCATCACGAATTGAAGCATTGGATCGACTGACTCATAAGAGTAATGCAATCTGGGCAGCACATTGGTTTATTATGTTATTATTCCTAGCCGTAGAAACTGCTCCCGTCTTCGTTAAGCTCATTTCGCAAAGAGGACCTTACGATTTTGTTCTTAAGAAAGAAGAGTATGGCGTTGAGGCAGCGTATTATGAAGATCTAGCTAAAGTTAATTCTATTATCAAAAAACGTTCGGCTAGACTTACCGATGATGAAATCGACTATGTTCAGAATCGACTAGGGTTGAGCCTAGAAAAGACCTGAAATAATACTGTTTGATGGACTAATTATTAAATATTTTTTAGTTCTTCCATGTATGCTTTAAGCTTAGGATCATCTTTTAATTTAGCTATCTCTATAGCTTTTCTCATATATCTTTTAGCAAACTCCCTATTCCCATTACCAAGATATGCTCTTGCAATCCCCAAGTGCATTTCAACACCATAGTCTTGATCCATATATTCGGTAATTCCACGACTAAAAAAAGAAATAGCTTTATCATATGACTTGTTCTTCAAATAATATTGACCTAGTCTATTTTGCCAATAGGCGTTTGCATATCTTTTTGTTGAAAGAACATCATCAAATTCAGTCATGAATTGATCAAAAGCGTCAAATTGATCTCTCTTCCATGACAACCAGATAAGACTGTTTTTTGTAGAGGCATCAATTTCCGTTGACATCCCAAATCGCTCACCGCGTCCCCTGAAATATTCCTCCAAAAATGGAATACCACCCTGCTTATTAAATTCATCAATAGAACCAAACACCAATGAACTGTAATTGTGATAGAAGAACCTCAAACCAGTATATAAGGAAGTATATGCCAAGGTCTCATGGACCTCATCATTAAATAATCGATACTCCCACCTTAAATTATTTTTGGGATTTGCTTCGAGGGTATGTGCCGCTAGGTCAGTATCATCTATACTATATATATCCTTTTTAGATCCTCCAATGAAAAAGTACCTATCGGAATTGAGGTGTAATAGATCAATTAATTCTTTACTGACGTACGCTCCATTCGATACTATAGCACATTGAAATGGGCTTTCTGATTGTAGAATTAATTCACTTACCAAAATTCCACTATTTTCCCAACCGAATATGGCACGTTCGGAAGAAGCTTTAAATGATTTTTCAACAAAGGATATTAATTCAGTTTCAATGAAAGAAATGAATTGTTCCCATTGACTAAATAAATTAGATCTATAAGGTCTGTCAACCATATCTATCCCAACCACAATCATCTTTGGCATAATCCTATTCCCTCTAAGCGATTCCTGAATAGCAACCCCATTACTAAAAAACCATTGGCCATCTAAAACATATAGTGTAGGGAATTCTTGGTCAGTATCTTCATATTGATCAGGTAGATAAACTTGTAAAGCAATTGAATCTGATAAATTAGTTGAGTATATGTGATAGCTCTCTCCTATACTTATTTCATCCTGAGCAAGGATATAAATCGTAGAAAGACATAGACATAGCGATAAAGTAATTTTCCTTGACATGATAATCTAGCATTGATCCAATCTTTTACTTCAATCTGTCAATAAGGTTTTTGCTACAAAACAATTAACATGTCATTAACAATCTCAATTAAAACCTACTCTGCCAGAATTTCAAGTAATGATCTTCGTATCGATAGGGATTATTCTCTTTTACCAATGCATTATATTCTCTGGCAATTCGAATGATATCATCTTCCTCATTTCGATACCCAATGATTCGATCTTTGATTTTGTTGGCAAGATTAGGGTAGTCGCCAACCAATTTAGCAGCTTTTTTCTCAAACTTTCCTAGATAAAACGTATCGTCAAGTTGACTCTCTTTGTAAATAGCGAATGCAGATGAGATATTATCTCTGGTAATTGGAGAAGTATAATACTCACGATATATGCTAATTGGACCTTCTTCATATACAATCATAAAGTCACCTTCTATGGCATTACCAACCATAGGATTTTTAAATAAATATCCATCAAACACGATATAAGCGATATTCTCCTTTTCATATCGTTGAAATTTCATGTCTTCAAGTGCTTCCTTCTTATTGATAAGTGTAGGTAAGCCACCATATGACCACTCAATCTCAAGTGCACTTTTATCATCATATATTAACAGGACAGGATATGATGTATAGTAGGTATAGCTTTCATCTATCTCCCAAAAAGTTTCATCATTGATATTTGTAGCTTTTTCTAAATATGGTCTTTCCGTAAAAAAGTCATTCCATTTATCAGATTCAAGAAGACCTTGTCCTGAAATTGAAAAAAATGATACCAGTGTGGCAATGAAAAAATAGAGGCGTTTCATCTTATTGGATTTCGTCGTTAGATGCTTTCACAATAAAAACCTTGCACTTAACATAAAACCTTGTTGAATTTAACGGTCAGAAATTCAAAAAAGAAAAAAGCTTTCTTAATTTGCAAATATGACTCACCGACACCTCTTTATTGCAGCATTCATATTTCTATTTTCATGCTCGTCCGACTTTGATAATGAATGGAAAAAAGATCCATATGAGGGTACTCATTTCAATAAACTTGTTGTAGTAGGTCTATCCCACGATATAAACAATCGGAAATTTTACGAGGAAGAAGCTGTAACCGAACTAGAAAAGGCCGGATTTCATGCGATAAGAGGCCTTGAAATTTTCCCGCAGGAAGTAACGGAACTAACTGACAATCAAGATACGGTCACAAATTTGATCGTTGAAAATAAAGTTGATGCAGTCCTAATTGTAAAAATTCTTCATGAGAATGACCACACTTACATGATGCCGGAAGATCATAAGAAATTTAAGGTATACTATGGACGTTGGGGAAGAAGTAAGAGCTTGCATCACCCCAGTATGTACTACGATAAGCCGGATAAGTATTTTATGGTCGCCACATTATATGACCTAAAAGAAAAACATCGTGAAAACGAAGAGACAGTAATATGGAGATCATCCAGCATTATCTATAACCCATCTGAGAATATGGAATTTAAGAAGGAGTTTATTGATAACGTAGTTGAGCACATTACTGATCAACACTTAATAGAGTGATTTAAGCGGCTGGTAGCGAAACCACAAATGTCGCTCCTTTAGAAGCATCTCTATCGTACCATACCTTCCCTCCTATTTGCTCTGTGTAGCGTTTCACTAGCGAAAGCCCTAATCCAGACGAACTTTCCTCCCCAGTAGGTCTTGCACTTAGTTTGGCAAACTTGCCAAACAATTGATCCTCCTCTTCTCGCATGATACCTGGGCCCTCATCCATCACCTTCACAATAACATTTTGCGTTTCGTTGGTAATATCTACATCAACCTTTTGAGATTTGGAAGAAAACTTCAGCGCGTTGGATAGCAGGTTTTCCAATATCAACTTCAAATACATGTGATCAACATATACGTTGGCTTCAACTCCAGAAACATTCACTTCTATTTCTTTTTGTCTCGCTTGTTCGGAAAGTGAATTCACTGCCTCATTCACAACTTCCTTGATTTTCAACCTTTCTGGCTTCAATCTCAATGCCCCATCCTCCATCGTTGCCATATCAAGTACATTGTTTACCAACCCCTGGGCTTGTGATGAAACCTTTTCAATCATCGCTATGAATTTCTTCTGTTGATCGATCTCTCTTTCCTCTTTTAGAATGTTGGAAATGGTTGTAATGTTCGCTAACGGATTTTTTAAATCATGAGCTAGAATTCGAATAATATGATCCTCAATCAGCTTTTCCAATTTTTTGGATTGCTCTGCAATAGTCTCTTTCTGGTTTTCCAATAGCTCATTTTGTTCTTGTAAATTCTTAAGCGCATTGGTTTGCACTGACTCAAAAACAGCGGATATCACTAGAATAATAAGTAGTAGACCAGGTAAAATAGACACATACCATTCTGATCTCATATCTACATTGTATAAAGCAGGAAGGACTTCACCTTTTAATTCCAACCAACCAAACCACAGCATAAAAAGAAACGAGACCACTCCCCACGCAATGCCATAGTTTCGATTGACAACGAGAAGCGCCAACACCGGAGTAGATATTATCCAGGGATATATTGCCGACCATACACCTCCAGAATAGTAGGTCAATACAATTACAGCTATAGATCCTATCAGAACATACAGATTAGAAATAAGTAATAAGGGTATTCTAGTCTTAACAAGTAGTGCCAAGATCACGAATCCTACCACGTTAAAAATCATCAAATAAACCCCTAAATTGTATTCAAATAAAACACTGAACCAGATATAGGAATTTGAAAATAAACTAGTGAGTAAGCATGCTCTTACAAAAAGTCTTGCTTTTCTGAGCTTAAGCGAATCCTCATGGTATAAGGGGTTAATGAAAAAATCTACAAATCCAGCTACGTTCATAATGATGGTATTTAATCCAGTAGTTAATGTGCGATTGTAAAGGCAATATATGCACTTACGAGTATCCACACACCTTCAAGTATTCCAAGATAAACAGTTTTGCTAAGCGAATGTCTCTCTGAATATTGCACCAATACAGGTAGTGACAGAGAAATCAACGCCTCACACACAATTACATAAAGAGGTGCGTTAAAGACCATCTTTACATTTTGATGATACCACCACCAACCAGCGTCTTTAGCTAAATGCTCATATAAAGGAATGTACATTCCACCAGCGATACATAGGATAATGGATGCCAGAACAACCCCCTTCTTCCTAGTTACTAATACTCCAACAAAACTGAGCTGTAAAATCACATTTGACCATGCAAATGGCATGTAAATTGGAGAACTCCAAACCATCAACTCATTCTCTGGGTATACCAGACTATCAATAGTACTTACTAAATAGTGGTCTGTTACTAGCTCAAGAATTCCTGCAATGGTCCCAAAAACTAACAGTCGTTGAATTAATGGATTTCGATATTTGAGGGCATAAACCCAATAAAAAAAATAAAGACCGTAGGTGATAATACTTGCTGATATTGGTCCGCTCTCTAAAATTGAAGAGCCTAAAGACCATGCGATTAAGACTCCGGATGAAGCCAGAATAACAAGCGTGGTTTTCTTGTCTAATCCGGGTATTTGGTTGGTTTCCATGTTCGGCATTTGGTTAGTTATCTATTCTTGTCTGTACTGCTAGTCTTTTCCCAAGAATTGCCGGTGAACTAATGGCATTATCCCACTCCTCAATAATCCTCCAGTCTTTTTGAAGAGACGGAGGAATAAAAAACTGAACATTCTTACCACCATTAAAATGATGAATAATACCTTCCAACAGTTTCTTATTAAAATAAGATGATATTTTTTGAACAAACTTGTGCTCTTCAAGACCACTTAGCTTGCCAACGATAAACTTTGTAATTCCAAGCAAGATGCGGTCCTTAAGATTACCCCTATTGGTAATTCCTATGCAACTTGATAAATCCTTTTTTGATGAGACTGAAAAGTCTTGAAGGAAATAATCAATAAAATAAGAAGGCACCTCATTTAATGCATTACCCGGTATCAGGTAGTTCATAAACTGAATACATGCTGCAGTCAGCGCTTTACCTGCTTCCGATTCTGATGATTGATGTTCTAGAATTTTTGTAGCTAGCTCAAATCCTTCATCATATGTGTCTGGAAGTAATTTCTCATCTATGCCCATCAAATACCCAACAACTTTCCAACAGTGCATATAATTATCTTCCTCCTCTTTTGAAAGGTTAATATCCAGCCTTTTCAACCCCGAAAGGATAACTGGTCCAAAGGACATTAATGTGCCAGCCAAATCCTCTTGATTGATCGGTTCTCCATACGTATTTACATCAAAAGGCGACT
>CAZWLS010000159.1:0-9294 GCA_964634415.1 uncultured Roseivirgaceae bacterium
GGACGGAGTCTTTTCGACTCACTTCTTAAATATCTTCTTTACTGAAACTAGGCGTTGGTTGCAGCTACGCCCCTGTGAGGGGTATTGATTGGTCTGATAACATAAGAATACTGGAACTAGGCGTAGGTTGTAGCTACGCCTCATTATAACATGTCAATTTTTAATTGACGTTAACTCCACTAAACGGCTAAATATATAAAGGCGTAGGGAATCCTACGCCTAGTGCTTAGGACGGAGTCTTTTCGACTCACTTCTTAAATATCTTCTTTACTGAAACTAGGCGTAGGTTGTAGCTACGCCTTTTTATATAATGTCAATTTTTAATTGACGTTAACTCCATAAATAAATCACCAAACAGCACTGAAGCATATCTAGGCTCCTGGTAAATGCAATTGTCCTTCTTGCTAGTCGTTTCAAGTGAATTCTTAAATTCAAATTAAATCGTTCGATACTATTCGTACCATATCTTTCCAGTCGATGAATCTTTTCATTGATTAATCCCTGATAATGAAGCAGCCCATCTGTATGAATCGATGTAGCCTCTGAAATTTGTAGTGTATTGACCACCATACGTAGCGTCCGCTTGGTTCTCGGACCCAAATAAAAATCAACAATGCGTTTACGCTCCTTTTCGAATGCAAGCACGATCCACACTCCTCTCCGCTTACTTTGAACAAACGTATACAGCTCATCTACTTCATAAGATCTGCGCATTGAAATAGGTGGTTTCCGAACTGACTTTGCAATGGATCGAATTCTCCTGATAATTGTTGTTGAAGACACACCTAACAGCCGACTCATGCCTCTTATTCCAACTCCTTCTTTCACACAAGCAATGATTTGATCGTTAGACACTTCATAAGACGTATATGTATAACTCTGTCTCTGATACTTGTTACATGTCCTGCAATAATATTGTTGTATCCCTCTTCTAACACCTTTTTTAATACATCGACCTGCGCAAATCTTACATTTCATTCAACAACTATATGAAGTCAATTTCTAATTTTCCCGGCATTTCACAATAATTTCTCGCACTGCTATATAGATAGTCTTCTGCTTTTTCAACCCATCCCGCCCTTACCGGATTATCATGTATATAATTCAACCTACTGTCTATCATATCATTGTCTGTCAATCCCACTGCATGATTCTCATGTGTCCAAAATTGCCTTTTGCCGGACTTGCTATTAAATCTCGCATAATACTCAAACACTACTTTCATCCAGCCTTTTCGACTTTCCCTAATATTATTTGAAATTTCATTCATAATCTTCACTGATGTGTATCGCTTGAAGTCTCTTACCGCGTCGGACAATTTCGCAACCTTACTCCGCATGATCACATGCACATGATTTGTCATGATCACGTATGCATATATCTCCAATGCTTTGTGATTTCTACAATGATGTAAGCTATCAATTATGATGTCTCTGTAAATCTGTCTTGTGAATATGTCTACCCAACCTACGACTTGGAATGTTAGAAAATACAAGCCTGATTGATCCTTGATTTGATAGCTGTCTCCCATGTGTTTGCTTTGAAAGCTAACTAAATAAAAAAGGCGTAGGGAACCCTACGCCTAGCGTTTACTCTTGGTGAACATCTTCGTGAATTTGTTAGGTGACGTTCTGATACATGAGGTCTCGACTTGAACGATTTTAAAGCCTTATAGGCAATTTTATGTGCTGCTCAATACCTTTTTACCCTCGTTTTCTTTTTCAAAAACACACATTAATCATGCTTAAACCACAAAAGTGACATTCTGTAACATGACCTAATGTTGGACCCATCCCATTTTTAGCCATCAAACCAGGTACTCCTCCACCAGGATATAATGAAGCTGCATCTATAAGAGCATAAAAGTTTACTTCAGGCTAGAACATCTACTCTTACTGTATTCCTTGATTAATTCTTTCCTTGATCTTTGCAATATCAACATTGTTGTCATCGAGTAAAGTGTAGAGGTCATATTGCAAGTCAACATACTTCATTCTCTCAATACCTATATCAATCACCTCATTGATATCTGCAACAAAAGCCCCACTAAAATTTGTTTCAGCTCTCTCGATTTTACCATGAATCTGATTATATATTTCCGAGGACAATGTTACCAAGGGGGTTAAGTCATTTACACTTAGACTAGCAGTCAAATTATAATTACCATCGCTATGGGCATAGATAGTATCTCTTAGCTCTTTAATATCCCTGATTAAATCAGCATACCCCGTAATCCTATCTTCATATACATCAACCTCATCACTTAATTCTTGGATGCTCCCAATAGTGTTGTCATAACCTATAGTTCCTTCATCTCTTCCCTGACCATTAGCTTCAATTATCTCCATGAAATCTCTCCCATGCCTTTCATTCTTAAACCTTCTGAATAGTTTAAGGTAATTCCATTTTTGATTGTTGCTGTCATGATACAGTTTGCAAAGCTCAATACAAACTATATACATACATTGGAAAGTATGAAAATTAAAAAATCCACTAACTTTTCTTAACTGCGCTTCGTCTAGTGATTCTATCTTAGATAGTCGCAATAGGTTTTGGTGGGTAAATGTCAAGAAAACAGTTATTTGCTCTTGATTTTCTTTGAATCTGTTGTATTCGTTTAAATCCAAATGGAGTTATTATTACTTATTGCAAATAGGTACTAGCTCAGCAATCCATTCTTTCTCTGCATTCAATCTTTCTTTGTCATCGGAATTGATCATCAATTCATAAACTAAAATTTTAGTTTTATCAGATTGCATAAACTCTTTTAGACATTCATTTTCTTCATTGGTGTCAAAATGTTCTCCAGTCCTTCTACTCAGATTATTAGTCTCCCCAACATATCTACAGTTAATTGGTGTGTTACTTTTATCAGCAGCAAAAATTGCATAGACAGCTTCTGAGGTAGGAAGTTCAGAGAAATTTGATTGTGAGATTTCTTTAGAAATAGCAGTCATTTTTTTATCACAATTAACTAACTGATCAATAAAAATTCAATACCCAAAATGTGGTAATTTTTCACCCTCACCAAAAAGAAAACCCACCAACAAATGCAGGTGGGTTTAAGTATACTATCAATACTCTAGTTATTTCAGTTCATATGAAATCTTCTTTCCAAAAAGTTGAACATTTGAAATACTAGAATCCGTTTCTTTTATTCTAAGTCCATAGGAATCTATTTCCTCTTCAAGTTTATCAAGCAGTGTAAGGACTTGATCATTCACATAACCCTCATACTTCCTTAATAACTTAATCACCTCAACAGACTCGTCTATATTGTTAAGTTCCCCAGAGAACCCAGATGCACTAGATTTCTCACTAGTTTCCAAAGTACCCAATAGGTTTCCAAACTTGTCAATTAACGTATGTTTCATATTCAAATATTAATTTAATTGATCAATTTATTCACCATTGCATCTGATAATTTCTGAAGATTCTTCTTATTGAAGCCAGCAGCACCATTTGGATGAATTATTCTATGGTGGTTTGGAAACTTCTTCGTTGCATCTGGCATGATATCAAACCCTGCATTTCTAATTGATTGCTCCGAAGTTGATCCAACAACTCTTGCTGCATCATGTAATTTAGTCGCATTTGGAAATGCATCTTTCATTTGTTGAGCTGCTTGCTCAGGTGTATCTGCCTTCAATACAGAAATACCAGGAGGATCAAGCGCCTTTTCTCCTTCTTTCAATGCCAAATTCTCAACACTATTTCCACCTATCCTATGAATATCAGCTGCTTCATCAGAACCTTTAAGTCCATCTACCAGAGCATTTAATCCTTTCTTTGCCGCACTTCCACTTACTCCAGGAATAGCAGCACCTGCAACAGCCCAAACTTTATCTGATGTTGTAGCCTTACTTCCATCTATGTTTATAGCTCCATCACCCCTTGTAATCCATGTGGCCAAAACAGTTGCATCATTCAAGTCAGACATTGTTGCTGCTGTTTCAGCAGCTCCTGTAACAGCTCCTGGAACTGCATTCCAGAACTTTCTTTGACCCTTTTCACTACTGCTCATCTGCTGACCACAATTTGGATCATTAGGATCAGTACAATCTCCATATGGATCACTATAAAGTAAAGGGTTGTTAAGTACAAAATGGTAAGGAGTCCATAGCTCCTGACCCACAGCATCAGCAAGAGGATCAACTTGTAAGAATCTGCCTAATGTATAATCATACACTCTATACTTCGTCATATCCCAGTTCAGACCTAGATCACTTATCCTCTCTGTCAAAAAGGTCTTCTCACCTGTACCTTGATTAAATAAGAAGTTATTCCTTGTACTCGCCACCCTCACACTCTCATTAAACGTCAGCCCAAACGGGTGTCTTCGCATTAAATCAGCAGCTGGATCAACTTGAATAAATCTACCAATAGCAGGTCAATCTTACGTTTCCTAAATGATCTTTGAGGTGGTATTGATAGTCGTAAGATCCCTCACTTTCGTCAGGGGTCTTTATGTACCCTTTCGGCACGGTCCGAAAGACGAATAAATACCCCATAAAAAGAAAAACCCACCAACAAATGCAGGTGGGTTTGATTTATTGTAATTTGATTAAACAAGTTCTTTTCTATTGGGATTTAGGTAATCTAGCCCTTTGCTTTCAAAGAGTTGTTCTAAAGCCTCAACACCGTTCCTTTCTTTATAATCAACCTCAGATTCTGAGATAGGGATTAACCAATAACAATTACTTGCAAATCCATCTTTTCTAAAAATCTCAATATCAGGACCATCAATATATGGAAGAGATACAAAGCCAAAAGAGCAAGGAGAATTTACCTGCCACGGTCTTCCAAAATTCATAGTGTGATTCAATCCAAATCTAGCAGTGTTTTGATGGTAGTTTGCCACAACTGTTAACAATTCAACCAAATTCGAATTTTGTTTATCAGAAAACAAGTGCAATTCAATCATAGGATCATCCTCTAATGGTGACATACAAACAGTAGCATATGTCCACATATTCCGATTTTGATTTGGAGGAAATTCCAAGACACTAAAATCTGGTTTTAGTTGATCAACAGGCCCTTTATCCCATTTAATTATTGATGCCTTATTATTCCAGTTTTGTTCGTAATGACTAATTATTTCGTCTCTGTACATTATTCTTTGACTTGTCTTCGAAAGTTATATTGTTTCTTTTTCTCTCTTGAGTAATTGGACATTTTTCCTCCCTGAGAATTTGACTCTGACCTACTTTGCACTTGCATATTATTTCTATCCTTAGCATAAGCCTTTCTTTCTGAAGGAGTCATCCTGAAACCTGGTTTTCCTCCCTTGCCATCCCCATCGTAATAGTGCTTAACCAATGGTCTCTTATGATCAATTACTTCATCTGAGCCTGCACCGAAGTGATTTCTATCTGATTTAGTAGGAGTATTTCCATAATGTTTTCTTCTGCTATATGGTTCAGAAGGCACATCATCAGCAACTTTTGCAACATCATCTGACAATCCAAGAAACTTACCAAGTTTGCTACCTCTAAATGCTCTTGCGCCTGCTGCAAATGCTTCACCTATAGCTCCGTCTGTAACACCTTCAAGAAGTCCTTGAATAGTTCCATCAGCAGCATCCACTCCTGCTGCAGCCATTTCCGTCATTCCAGCAGCAAGTTCTTGTTCTGGACTCATCATACCATCACCATTCAAAGCAGAGCTCTAACTTTGCCTCTCACATTCTTGAGGAAAATGAAAAAGGTGGTATTGGTGTATTTGCAGTATTCTTTGATAAAAAGGGAGGAACTATTCTAGGGGTGAGAGTACATAAATTGAACCAGCAAGTTCAGATATATCTTACTGATGAAGGCATTAAGAAGTTTACTTCAGGTTAATCATTTCATTTTCAGAATCCCTAAAAATGGGTATTGATATTGATTCATTTATTAAACAGTTTTATACTAAAAAATGCAAGTAGGAGATTCAATTCAAGTAAGCTTGACAATCAATGGCATCCCTATGTCACTACCGGGGATAATTATGACTGATTTGGGAAACCAATGGGAAGTAGAAGTGCAGTACTCTGATGGCACTACAAACAAGCCATTAGTTAAAGTCAACAAGTAATGGATGTAGTTGAAAGAAATTTTATTGATACTCAAATATGGTTTACCATAACTCCATTTCAAGAAGTCGGAAAAGAAGTAGACCCACTGAGAAAAGTCTGTTATTTCAAATATACCCCGCCTTCAGATGCAGTATTTGGTGAAACTGTAAAAGAAGATGGAAGAACTCGAATCTTTGAAAATCGCCACAATGATGAAATTATCTGGGAAGCTTGTAAGGATATCTTTTTACGGGGATATAATATTGAAGAATTAGACCACGATTCTAATCTAAATCAGGATGATAGACTTATATCCAAATTGACTGGTGATTTTTGTACTGTGGTTGGATTACTAGATGGTGGATATGAGGTTACAATTGATAATAAACCTCCAAGTGAGTATGATGGAATTGCCATAAGGATATCTTATGATACAATGGAGAGGTATGCCAAAATCAGTCCTTTGATATAAAGGAGTGAGTTCGTCTCTTCAAAAAGAAAACCAAAAAACCCACCAACAAATGCAGGTGGGTTTGGAAGTTTTATCTTGAACTAATATCTAGCTTATTTTCAAATCTTCTCCATAGTATTCACCGAACTTAATATCATCAATATTCTGCACTGGAAAACATAACAGATTTGAATAACCTTTAAAGCAAATCAAAAAATCTACTTCCGATACTCTCATACCATATACTAGATTAAGTGACATCCTCTTCTCTTTCATCAAACCTGCAAAATCTTCAGCAGGAATATAAAAGCCATTCATTTCCCTTAAATGACTTTTAGGATCAATCATCTCTATTCTAAAAAGAGTTGTCATGACATCATGTTCTTCAATAGGATCAATGCATATAGTATCTGTTTTGAATTCAAGTAAATAATCCTTTTCAAACTCATCTATATATGCGATTACTTTTAAAGTCCCATTGTTGAAACTATAAGATTTGATATTGGAATCTCCTGTATAATTTACAAATTGTCTAAAGTCCACCTGTCATTGCTTCTTTAAAGTAGTCTGCAAAATTATCCCACATTCCTTTATTCACTATTTTGTCCTTTAAAAACAAATGACCTTTTTGCCCACCTATCTGATAATTTAAGTGTGGGAATGTTGATGAACCAACTCCTTTACCCCAATCTCCATGTCCCCAATAAACCATATCACCTGCCTTGTTTTTCCAACCAACCCATTTACCACTTTTATCATACACTTTGGAAGCTGAGTGTCCAAGTTTATTTCTTGCCCAATTCAATGCATCATTTCTTCCTTTAAATAGAAAGTCTGTTTTCTTACCTTTCCCGCCTCCTGGAATTACTGCTAAAAGTCCTGCAGCTGCCAGTTCTGCATCTGAAGAAGATTCAAACATTGCTAGCCATATTGACCCAAATCCTGTATAACTTAATCCTGACTTTGCAAAGTCCATGAAGCCATCATAAGCATCATTAAACCAAGTTCTCTGACCAGGGTGAGATGTATTACTTTCACTTCTATCAATTTCATCTGGATTACCACCATGCATTTCTTCCATTCCACTTTGAACTCCACCACAGCAATCATCAGATTGATACACACTTTCACTAGCTTCACTAAGTTGACTCATAGCATCATCATTGGATACTTCATTGCCATCATCATCTTTATATGTTCCAGATTCCCAATCATAAGTTAATGCACCATCAATATCAATGAGATTAATTGGGTTGTTAGTTGTATAGTTGTATGGTGAATGCTCATAATATGTCTCTGTCATTGGATCTACCCCATTCCATCTTCCCAACTCGGGCATGTACATTCTAGCACCATAGTCAATCACACCCCATTCATCAATAGACTCCTTACCATTATATAGATACTGTTGAGGACTACTCGCCACCCTCACACTTTCATTAAACGTCAGCCCAAAAGGATAGTAATCCTGCGTGCTCACTATTTGAGTCTTAAATGGGACTACCAATGACCATCAATTCCAAATCTTACTCATGATTTTTAATGACCCTCAACATAAGTAATATGAAAGCTTTTCTAAGCTCTTATGACAATTGAATTAGAAACGTTTCTTGAAGCCCCTAGAAGCTGTCATTCTCTGAAAAAAGCCTCGTTATGTAGATCATGTCTTAACTACACTTAGGTAATTCTTAGTCAGACTATCCAATTACTTTATTAACTTAGATAGTAAATAACTGCGTTGTATACTATGGAATGGTTAAATGAAGGTGAGAGATTTGCACAGGGGTTGAAAAAACATTTGGATAATGGAACTCCATTAGACGGCGAAAATAAAGATAAGCTTGATCGTATTTTAAAGATCATCGAGAAGCATCGCGAAATAGATAGAGAGAATCAATAAGACAAGACCAATATGAGCAAGAAACAGCCTAGTCAGACTCCGCCAAAAACTACTCCAGCTCCCAAGCCAATCCCAAAACCAGCACAAAGTCCCAATAGGATTAAAGAAGGTGTAGGGAGACCACCTAGAAAATGAAAATGAAGTAGATCATTATACAAATCAACCCTAAAAAAAGTCCTACGACACTGGCATAATTGAGGTAGGTGGTTATGTTGTTTAATCTCTCTGATTTCTCATCATATACTTTAATTAACTTCTTAGACTTTTCACTTGGCTTTTCTCTGTTCTTAATTTCTTCTTCACACATGAGATAGTCAAACTCATTTGACTTAGAGCCTGTCAATTGTGACAAAATATTTATTATCATGGCCAGAAGAAAAAGTCCACCAGAAAGCTTAACAACCCAATGGACTTCAAGACACTTATCAGTAAGGTACTTTAAGGTTTCTAAGCACAGGTAGATTCCAGCACCACTTATTGTGATTATTAAAACATCCAGTCTCTGAAGGCCATAAAACATACCTTGCCAAGAGAGTTGTTTTCTGTCTTTTAATTCCTGCATAAGACACTAACTTTTATCAATCTTAAGAATGATTTCTTGTATCAATTACTTTTCTAATCAATCCTCTTCTACCAACACTTTCTATCAAATAATCTCTCCTAGTTGTATAAGAAGATTTTTGCATTTGATTTTTAGGTGGTTGGTGTTCATATATAAAAGCACTTTCAATTTCTTTCACAAGTGTTTCGCTTACAAAATAAGGTTTCTTAAATCTGCCAAAACGAACAAATTTTTCTCCTTCATAGTTAGACAACCAACTCTTATGCTTGCTCAACCTTGTGATAAAATCTGAGTATGTCATTCCAATATAGATCAGTTTTTCTTTCCCG
>CAZWLS010000160.1:0-9281 GCA_964634415.1 uncultured Roseivirgaceae bacterium
AAGAATGCCAAAGTATATATATAACTGACTATCAATACATTAACTCATTTTAAATTTATAAACACGTTCGAATTTGAACAAAGATTCGTACAGTTTAAATCAAAACCTAAATATTAGTATAGTTATATTTTTTAGTAATAATATTACATTGACTAAATTGCAAAAATTATAAAATCACTCACTACCACTATGAATCGTATTACACTTTATACGCGAAAATTTCTTTTAATCATTTTATTATCTACGATTTCAATCAGTTGCTCAGAAGAGGCTACTGAGCCGACCAATGGAGTTGACGGCACAAATGGCTTTAATGCACTAGTAGAAATTGAAGAAGAATCAGCAGGAAACAATTGCTCCGCCGGTGGGGTTCGAATTTCAGTTGGTCAAGACTCCAATGAAAACGGAACCTTAGATGAATCAGAAATTACATCTGTCAGTTTCATATGTAATGGTGCCGATGGTAATAATGGAACAAACGGAAATAATGGTTTGGACCTCCTTGCAAGAACTTCACCAGAAAATCCCGGTGAAGACTGTGAAAATGGTGGAACATTGGTTGAAATAGGGACAGACAGCAATGGGAATAATATTTTAAATGATAATGAAGTACAAACCTCATTTTTTGTTTGCAATGGCACTGATGGAGCTAATGGTGGTGCGGACGGAACTGACGGTCTTACCAGTATGATTATAGTTTCTTCTAGTTCATCTTGTGACAATGGTGGCATAGAAATAGAAATTGGTCTTGACTCAAATAGCAATGGAGAACTAGATGACGGAGAAGTTGATGCTACTTATGACATATGTAATGGTTCTGATGGATCAGATGGAACAAATGGGACCAATGGATTGGATGGTTACACCACATTGTCAAACGTAATAACAGAAGATCCTGGAACTAATTGTGCTAACGGTGGTATAAAAATCGAATTAGGTTTAGATACAAATAACAATGGCACGCTAGATAACGATGAGGTAGTTTCCGAAAACTACGTTTGTAATGGCACTAACGGATCTAATGGATCAGATGGCAGTGATGGATCAAACGGAACGGATGGTTCAGATGGTATATCAAGTATCACACGGGTATCAACCGAAGATCCTGGTTCAAACTGTTCCAATGGAGGGCTAATTATTGAAATTGGAATGGATGACATTACTACCGATGGAGTTCTTCAGAATGATGAGGTGGATTATACATATTACGTCTGCAATGGATCAAATGGAGCCGACGGTAATGATGGGGCAAACGGAATGGATGGTACAGACGGCTTAAATTCACTTATGCGGACATCTAACGAGCTACCAGGTCCTAACTGCAGTAATGGTGGCATACAAATCGAGATCGGATTAGACACCAACAATAACGGTACACTAGAGAATGGAGAAGTTATTGGAATGCCAATTTTTGTTTGCAATGGAATTAACGGAACCAATGGCGCAGACGGGTCTGATGGAACAAATGGGTCTGATGGAAGAGATCTTATTGTGGTCACAGACACGGACGTTACTTGCCCAAATGGAGGAACCGAATTCTCCTTTGGTTACGATGATAATGGAGATGGAAACATTGATGAGCTACTTGAGACATCACTAATATGTAACGGGAATAACGGATCCAATGGAAGTAATGGAAGTAATGGTCAAGACGGACTTAATTCAATCGTACGATCTACCAATGAAGATCCAGGCACAAATTGTGCTAATGGCGGATCTTTTATTGAGGTCGGAATTGACGATAATAGAAACAACACCCTTGATGCAGGCGAAGTGGATGCATCTTTTTACGTGTGCAACGGACAAGATGGAAGCGACGGAACCAACGGAACGAACGGAACAAACAGTTTGATTACCGTATCGTCGTTTTCCGGAAGTTTAGGAGGATGCACGAATGGAGGTTTAATCATTAGAACAGGAATCGACGATGATAGAGATGGTTCACTTGACGCAGGAGAAGTTGATGCAACTTCGTACGTATGTAATGGTGATGATGGTACTAACGGTACTGATGGTACTTCTGACAATATCTTTGAATTCTATTTTCAGGAAGGATTTGATGGTTACTCTGGAGTATTAGATGCTTCGATCACCGATAAAAATCCGGCAGAAGTTGGAGAAACATTAAGCGTTGACAGGGGTTCAACAGATAGCCACGGCTTAATATTTTTCCCTGAGTTAGAGACACTCAGAGATCGAGTAGGTGAAGATTTTCAAATAGTTGAAGCTATTTTATACTTACGTGCTTTTTCTGGACGTGTTGATGGTCAAACACAAGGTAATTGGTTAGGAGTTAAAACATTAAGCTCCACTGCTCCACTTTTTGATGAAGCAGGAGTAAGTTGGACAAGAGCAAATTCTTCAGATGAGAATTGGTCAATACCGGGTGTGACATCGCAAAATCAAGATGGTGATGCCAATGGCTACTCTGACATGTTTCAACTACCAGCTACAGGTAATTTTGCATTTGATGGCTATGTGCCTTTAAAAATGAGTTTAAGTGAAATTACTCAATGGGCAGATCGTGATACTGGAAAGGATTCGAACAAGGGACTTATTCTATTAATGGCTAATCTTGGTATTCAATATGAATTAGATATTTATACTTCGAATTACAGCAGCGATGTAAACTTCAGACCTACGCTTTATCTTAAAGTCAAAACAGGTGTTAAAGCCAACATTTCGATTGAAAATGCAGATTTAGCATTCACTAAAAAGTGGAACAAATTGAAATATCAGGAAAAACTAGCTCCTCTAAAAAGGAAAATTGAAAGAAATTAATGTTTACCTAATCGTAACTTAAAGCCCCAATCTAATAGAAAGGGGCTTTATTTTTCTTAAAACCCGCCAATTTTCAAAGTGATGTAATAGTTAAGTTTATCAAATGCATCTGATTCTGTATTGACTAGTTCTAGATCTTGTGTAAAGCGTTTACTTACACCTGTCGCAAGTCTAAAATTTCTACTAATGTTGAATTCAAGATTAGCACCTGGTTCAATATACCAAAAGACATCACTGTCCAATTCTTTTTCCAAGGGCAATGGCATGGTATTATCTTCATTTGTTCGGTGATATCCCAACCAACCGGCTCCACCAGATACAGGAAATGTTACGTGCACTACTTCGTTGGAAAAGAATATCAATTCAAGAAACATTCCTCCATAGCCTCCAAGAACATTGATTTCTTGACCCGCTTCTATATCATCAAACTTTGCAGTAGGTATAATACCATGAGCCTCTACCCCTATTCCCAATGTCCTATTGATTATCCAACCGCCTCTTAAACCTCCCATGACTATAGATTCATCTCTAAATTTGGTACTCCTAAAAGATATGGCACCAAATCCACCACTATGACTCATTGAACCACTAAGTGTTTTAATGTCTCTTCTCCTATCTTTTCTTCTTTCAGGCTCAGAACTTTGATAATATATAATTTTAGGAGTATCATCGTCGCTAACATCCTGATTATCTGAAGGCACTGGAATAGTATCACCAGGAGTAGTTTTTTCTGAGACTACAGGTTTCTTCTCAGCTTTGGTAGTGTCGCTTTCTTGAGCAAAAACAACGCTAGATACTACAAGTGCAAATACAAAAATTAAAAGTTTGTTCATTCCTTTTTACTTAATTGAGTTATTTCTTCTAAAGACAGGTGAAATATGTAATGGTTTCCTCAATTTGTAAACCTATTTCTTATCTTCATCTTTTACCTTTGCGAGCTTAAAATTTTACTACATCGAATGGCCGAATACAATTTTAAAGAGGTAGAAAGCAAGTGGCAAAAGCAGTGGGAAGAAAGTAACCTATATAAGGTTTCAAATACTTCAGATAAACCCAAGTACTATGTTCTGGATATGTTTCCATATCCATCAGGAGCAGGACTTCACGTAGGTCACCCTCTTGGCTATATTGCTTCCGACATTGTCTCTAGATATAAGAGATTGAAGGGATTTAATGTCCTTCATCCAATGGGATTTGACAGCTTTGGTCTTCCAGCAGAACAGTACGCTATTCAAACTGGCCAACATCCAGCTATTACGACCGATGATAACATAGCCAGATATAAGGAGCAGCTAAAGGCACTAGGTTTTTCTTACGATTGGTCCAGAGAATTAAGAACTAGTGATCCATCATTTTATAAATGGACACAATGGATATTTAAACTCATCTACAATAGTTGGTATAATAACAATACTGATAAAGCAGAATCTATTGAGACGCTCATTGCTAAACTTAATGAAAGTGGGAATCAGGAAATAAATGCAGCTTGCGATCCCGATACTCCTGCTATTACAGCTGAAGAATGGAATAATTACACTGAAAAAGAACAACAGCTTTTCTTACTTAAGTATAGACTGACATATCAAGCTGAAACTACCGTTAACTGGTGCCCGGCACTTGGTACAGTACTTTCTAACGATGAAGTAAAAGATGGATTTTCTGAAAGAGGTGGTCATCCAGTCGTTAAGAAAAAAATGCCCCAATGGAGTATGCGAATTACCGCTTACGCAGACAGACTTTTGGCAGGCTTAGACAACATAGATTGGCCAGAACCAATCAAGGAAATGCAACGAAATTGGATTGGAAAATCCAATGGAGCGGAAATCGATTTTGCTGTCGAAAATTCTGATGAAAAAATCAGAGTTTTTACTACAAGAATTGATACGATATTTGGCACAACCTTCATGGTAATAGCCCCAGAAAGTGACTACACAGAGCTACTTACGACTGAGAAGCAAAAACATCAAGTAGAAGAGTACGTCAATATCGCTAAAAATAGATCTGAACGTGAACGAATGAGTGATGCTAAAAATGTCACTGGAGTGTTTACGGGTAGCTATGCGATACATCCGTTTAATGGTGATAAAATTCCTGTTTATGTGGCGGATTACGTCCTAGCAGGATATGGAACAGGAGCAGTTATGGCAGTTCCAAGTGGAGATCAAAGAGATTTTGATTTTGCAAAGAAGTTTGATCTGCCTATTCCACTAATAAATGATGCACAAAAAATCACGGAAACCGAGGCAGACCCCACTAAAGAAGGTAAAATCATAAATTCAGATTTCTTAAATGGTCTCTCTCCTCTCGAAGCAATGGAAAAAGGAATTCAAGAGGTAGAAACTCGAGGTATCGGTGTAAGAAAGATCAACTTTAAACTTAGAGATGCCATATTCGGTAGACAAAGATATTGGGGTGAACCTATACCTGTGTACTATGAAGATGGCATTCCCAAACTTGTACCAGATGAAGAGCTACCACTTAATTTACCTAAGATAGACGAGTACTTACCAACAGAAGATGGAGATCCACCGCTTGGAAGGGCTCAAAATTGGAACTATGGCGGTAAAAGTTATGAACTCTCTACAATGCCTGGATGGGCTGGCAGTAGTTGGTATTTCTTCCGATATATGGATTCTCAAAGTGCTAGTGAATTCTCAAGCGCTGAGGCAAGAAAATATTGGCAAGATGTAGATCTATATATGGGTGGCAGTGAACACGCTACGGGACACCTGCTCTATTCAAGATTTTGGACAAAATTTCTATACGACTTAGGAATTATTGAAGTAGATGAATATGCAAAGAAGCTTGTCAATCAGGGAATGATTCAAGGGCGTTCTAGCCTCGCATATAGAGTGAATGGAGAAAACAAGTATGTATCAAAAGCACTAAAAGGGAATTATTCAACAACACCTATTCATGTTGATGTCAACATTGTTAAGGATGACATTCTAGATATTGAAGCTTTCAAAAAATTCAGACCAGATGCAGCAAATGCCGAATTTGTATTAGATAATGACAAATTCGAATGTGGATGGGAAGTTGAGAAGATGTCCAAATCGAAATATAACGTAGTCAACCCTGACGATCTTATCGAAAGATACGGCGCCGATACGTTGCGTATGTATGAGATGTTTTTAGGACCAATAGAGCAAAGTAAACCTTGGAATACCAATGGAATAGAAGGCGTCTATAAGTTTCTTAGAAAGTTTTGGTCATTATATTTTTCTACTGGTTCATTTAGCATTTCAGATGAAAGTCCAACGAAAGAAGAGCTAAAAGTTCTCCACGGTGCTATCAAAAAGATAGCTGAAGATGCAGAAAATCTTTCATTGAATACGTCCGTAAGTACATTTATGATTGCTGTAAATGAGCTATCAACATTAAAATGTAATAAGCGTGAAATATTGGAGCCGCTTACAGTAATATTATCTCCATTTGCTCCTCATATTGCAGAAGAAATCTGGCATCTTTTAGGCAACAAAACATCAGTCGTTGATGCGAGTTATCCAACTCTTGAGGAAAAGTATCTTGTTGAAGATACCATTGAATATCCCGTCTCTGTTAATGGAAAGATGCGAGCGAAAATCAATTTTCCGGCAGATGCAAGTAAAGAATCAATTGAAGAAGGTGCGCTAAGCAATGAGACTATTCAAAAATGGCTTGATGGTAAAGAGCCAAGAAAAGTGATCGTAGTTCCAAAAAAGATAGTCAACATCGTTGTATAGTTTATGGCCTTATAAGTCTGTCAAACAAATTAAAAAAGCCCCTGATGATTACATCAGGGGCTTTTTTGTGCTGTTATAAGTATCTCTAGTGAATTACCATGACACGTTTTGTTTGTCTTTTCTGCTCTTCACCGTATAAATGAATGAAATACAATCCAGAAGGCAGATCACTGGTACGAACTGACATTGTACGTGTACCTCTTTCAACTGATCCCTTAAGTACTTCCCTTCCTGCCTGATCAAAAATCACCCATTCTTTATCTTCAGAAACTCCGTCTGCAAACTCCAATGTAACCTCTTCATCAGCTGGATTTGGATAAAGTTTCAATTCATCTAAGTTATCTTCAACTCCAAGTACATTATTAGAAAGTCCAGTTGCTATGTCAACAAATGTTGCTTGATAAACCTGCATTGTAATTAGGTCTTGTACATAGGCAATTACACGCACTGTAGATGGATCAAACATATTACTTATCGGCCATGTCACTTGATCTAAACTTCTAACTTCTCCTTGTTCAATCGGTCCTGCTTCATATTGACCAGCAGCTGATGGAAGCATCTTTCTAAACACATTTTGGACCTCTGCCTCACTGGCATAAAGACCATACCTAGAAGGTAACGTTACAGTAGGTTCAACAACTGCAACGAATAAAGAGACCTCATCAAACTCATCAAATCTAACAGTTGCAGTGTAATCAGCATCTACAATCAAATTCCCATCACTATCAACACTAGCTGTCAAGTCAATATCAAAGGCTGGATTATTCAATCTAGCATTTGCAAGTTTTGCATTTAACAATGAGTACGGATTGGTTGTTGGATCTACCGAATTTATATCTCCCGCAATTGATAAGCTAGGGACATCTCCAACACCATAGAATGCGACCTTAGCTCCAGGGTCAATCATATTCTTCTGATTAATCTGGTCCACAGTATCTTCAAAAAGAGGATTCAAAGTACCATTAGCTAAATCCGTGAAATAATTGATTTTAAGAATGTCAGCTCCGGAGTATTGTGGTCTAGTATTCACTGTATCATTTATAATGACACTTTTAGCCAATAAGGTTGTTGAGAACAATTCAAGTAATACCACTTGATTACGCTCATAAATTCGTACCAAATCAAACCCGAAACCATCAGTTGTCTTCACAGTATTCTGAGCAGACAGCGCGAATCTAAATCTAACATATCCACTTTGTTCAGGAGCTACCTCTATTGGAGATATCGCTTCTTGCCAATCGCTATTATTAGCCCAACCAACTTCATCAGTATTGCTAGCTGTTGCATTACCTGGTGCGGAACTCCCCGGTCCACTAGATACACCATCCGAGTTATACCATCCAGGAGTCGAGGCTAAACCATCATCTGCAAGATCTTCATTATAAGTTCCTACAGTTTGCCAGCTTCTTCCATCGTCAACCGAAACTTGGAAAACTACTCCATCTTTATCTGTTTCAAAATCCTCATATCTAAGGAAACTAACCGTTGGAGCAGTGAAACTACTTAAATCGAATGATGGAGAATAAACGAATGAAACCTCTGATGCACCATAACCATTGGATCCATTATTTGATGTAAATACAGCACCATCTCCGTCAATCAACATTGTATTACCTGGCACACCAGTATTGCTACGTGTCCAAGAAGTGGCTGTATCATAATATGTTTTGCCATCTAAAGAGAGGGAATCAATCAACCATCCTCCAGACGTTAAATCAAAAGATGCTGCAGTTTCAAATGACTCCTCATAGGCTAACGAAGGATTAACGGTAGTAACATGCGGTAATATTCTAATATTCCGACTCACAGTCACGTCGCATCCTGCTGTAGTATTCATTGTCAAATTCACAACATATTCTCCAGAGGTTCCGAAATTATAAAAAGGATCATCTGGATCATAGTTAAATGTTAATGGGAATGTTGGAGTTGTTGTACTAAATACAATATCGCCATCAATTTCAAGCTGAACAAGATCTACATCACCATCTGGTAATGTAGGATTATCCTCAGTAATTGTAAATTCAGTACCTACTAAAACCCCAGGATTACCAACAGGATCGATCACAGCACCACCTGCGGTGGTTCCAACCCATGAAACCGCAGGAATCGGCTCAGCTCCTACTGTAATGGATTGATTCGTAATACTGGTAACACAGTTCGTGCTAAACCCTGCTCCTATGTAAGTAGCAGTCACCCCGAAGTTTGCAGATAGCTGACCTCCGAAATCATAAGTGATTCGTTCATCATTATTATTTCCATCTTCATCTATAGCGTCAACTCCGTTAACTTCTTGACCATTAACAAACCAAGTAAATGTATAATTACTTGCCCCATCTGTCATATCTACGAATAACTCAACTGATTCAGTCGCACATGTACTCGCTGTTTGAATGACATCACCAGAGAATCTAGGTCTTGGATTAATGAAGAAGTCTCTAGTTATCGTTCTTCGACAACCATTTTCGTCTTCATACTCATATTCAATGGTATGTTGAGACTGAGGTAAAAATTCATCTCCAGGACTTACAACTCCAGGTATTGCTGCGTGATAAAAAGCAGCATTAATTGTTGCAGAACCATTAGAAGACACTGACGATCCATCAATTCTAATTTGATTAAAACTTCCTCCGTTTAATGCTAAACCTGTACCTAGATCAATACCTTGAAGAGCAATATTCACATCATCATGACAGAATTCTAAATCATCTAAATCATCACCATTTAATGTTATCGAGATATCTGGATCAGGATTAACGATAATTGTTTCAGTAATAG
>CAZWLS010000161.1:0-9280 GCA_964634415.1 uncultured Roseivirgaceae bacterium
CTCAGAAAATCTCAGCAAACACCCATCTCTACACATCAAATGATCCAATCGAGAACTTCCCAGGAAGAACATTCAAAATATTAGGGGAGGTAGATAAAAAGAGTATCGCTCGATTTGCTTCGGATAAGAAGATTAACGTGATAACAAGAAATCACCCTCTGTCTGCTAACGAATTGAAGAAAAAGTGGAAACTAAAAGATGGTGGAGATTACTTCTTAATTGCTTTTAGGAATCAAGCAAATACGCCTATGATTGTAGTTGCTGATCGTCTTGATTAGTCAATATTATTCTAAATACAGATCCTTCATTTAATACGCTCTCTACTTCCATCTTGCCACCAAGGCTTTTTGCGAAATCGTAACATAGCGCTAGACCCAAACCGTTTCCTTTTTCACCTTCTGTCCCATCGGTGCTTACCAGACCACCATCAAAAACAGAATTAACCATTTCCTGCGACATCCCTATTCCATTGTCAATCACTTCAATGACCTTGGTCTTTTCACCTTCAATTACATTGACCTCTACTTGTGCACCTTTATTAGAAAATTTAATTGCGTTTACGATCAGGTTTCTCAATAGAATCCGGATAATGCCTCGATTAGAAAATATGCTAAGTCCTTCAGCTGCAGTTAGCTTCAGTGAGATTTCTTTTTCATTTAATCTGTCA
The DNA here is from genome assembly GCA_964634415.1 of uncultured Roseivirgaceae bacterium. Lineage (GTDB taxonomy): Bacteria > Bacteroidota > Bacteroidia > Cytophagales > Cyclobacteriaceae > Ekhidna. The sequence continues at coordinate 668 of CAZWLS010000161.1, forward strand.
TCAAGCTCTGACCTTAATTCATCAAAAAGGTTTTGAATAAAAAACGGTTCCTTTTTAAGATTTTCCCCTTCCATCTGCCCTTCAGCCCATAGAAAGACATTATTCAAGAGATTCATCAAATTCGCAGTCTTTTCCCTCACTTCCGGCAAAACAGGCTCTATTTCCTCCTTACTTATAAGCTTTTGATTGAATAACTCAATTACTGAAGATACAGATTGAATCGGAGATTTAAGATCATGAGAAACAATGGCAAAGATCTTGGTTTTGAACAGGTTGAGTTTTTCAAGTTGTCTTTTACGAATACCCAACTCACGTACAACAAGGAAAATAATTGCAATTAGAATCCCTGCTATTAATAAGGCAACTACTAGTCCCTGAATAATGAGTTGTCGTTGCTCGGCAAGCTCTTTATTGACAGTATTCTTAGATTCCAATACTCGCATCTGAAACAATCGCTGATAATAAGATAGCAGCTCCAATTCATTAATTATGGTTATGCTTTGAACACTATCTAGATATTGTTCATGAAGTTGTTGCTTCTGGTATGCCTGGCTGAACATTCCAAGGTCACCATAACATTTGGACAGTGTCTTGCTTGTAATGTAAATGAGCTCTTTTACACCACTTTCTTTAGCAAGCTCAAATGCGAGCTCAGCATTTTTTAGTGCCTCCTTACCGTCATTCATTCTTAATTTCCACTCTGCACGAAGTTGGTTTGCACGAATGATTCCACGATTACTTTTGTACGTTTCGGCACTATTCAGTGTCAGGTTAATTAACGAGTCGGCCATATTATTCTGTCCCTCCATAAAATAGAGCTCAGCCTGATTGAAATAATAAATCGAGTGAAGATGTTCAAATTTCGGATCTAGAAAACTTGATGCTGAGGCTAAGTAGTATCTGGCAGAATCATAGTTTTTCAAATTAAGAAAAGCCTCTCCAATACTATTGGTGATAGTAAATAATCTAAGTGAATCATTTACGTCTTTTTGAATTTCCAGTTCTGATTTAAAGTATCCAATTGCATCTAACATCAATCCACAGGCGGCATAGACATTACCTATGTTTCCAAGGTTTTTTGCCATTATCGCTTCGTATTCATTGGTCTCAGAAATCTGAAGCGATGCTTGGATTTTTTCAAGTGCCTGCATCTGATCCCCTAGTGACCAATATGCAGCACCGATTCTATTTAAGATGAGGGCTCTAATTGAATCTTGATCCAAAGAAACAGCTAGATCATTTGCCTCATTAGCAAGATCAAGACTGCGTTGCGGCCAATCATACAGAAGTGAGTCGCTCTTACGAATTAGGTCAAGAATGTAAGCTTCTTCAACTTCATCTTGCGCATTCGCATTATAAATAATAGCTAGCGCTAATACAGTATAAAATATTCTGGTGAGCACAAATGAATTTATTACTCCCCAAAGATATGACAAATCAGAACCTTCCGAAGCGGAAACTGATCATTGCTGTCGTTCCTGATACGTCATCATTTTTGACGTTCTCCAATTCTAAGCCAGAAATATACCTGTAGGTAGCTCCAGCCCCTAATCGAAAGTACTTAGTGATATTGAATTCTATTTCCAATCCAGGCTCTGCTATGAAAAAGACAGAGTTTTCAACAGTAAATTCAGAATCAGCAGGATTGTTAGTGAAAAAATCTTTATCAACTACTTCAAGAGAACCAGCCCCAAGTAAAATTGGAATACTAATATGTATTAACTCTCTAGGTGCTATCGTAGGGCCAATTAATATTCCTCCGTAGCCTCCATGAAGATTAAGCTGTTTCGTTTCAGGCTGATCTGGAACTAGTCCTTCAAATTCAAACTTTGTAACCAAGCCATATCCGGCAACCCCAAAAAGATACCTTCGGTTAATAATAAAACCACCATAGGCACCGACCAATAGACCTCTCTCAGATACTAGATTGGTAACTTTGAGATCTGCTGCTCCAAAGGCATTCAGGTCATTTTTCTTGCTAAGGAGAGATTTAACTTCCTCATCTTTTGGATCATTGGTATCTACATATTTCTGACCGAAAGCTGATATGCTAAATACCACAAGAAAGGTGTAAATGAGCTTTTTCATAAATCAAAAAACGTATTTAAATGAAATTGCTGCATCCCAAAATCTTGTTTTAGTATGTCGCATACCTATGAAATTAAAGTACGGTTTTATATCGAATCCAAAAGTAGCAGGAACTTCAAGCCACCTATATTCTATCCCTAAACTGGCATCAACACCCATGGTGAAGAAGCTCTTCTCTTCATAAATAAACGCATCTCCCGCTGCATTAGATAACGTTTTGGCTATATCATCAAACTTTTCATAACCGATATGACCACCAATACCATAATGCAAGTAGAATCGATCATTAAAAGAGAATTCCATTGGTTGATGAAAAAGGTACTGAGCAGTGAATTGCATACCTTCGTTTCTACCGCTCAATATCATTTCAACTGCTTCATCCTCAGTGACAAATTTCTTATAAGTAAGCCCAGACGTATGCCCTAAGCGTATTCCTCCAGACTTCTCATAGAGTTGCTGGCCGGTCGAAGCATACGATACCAGCATTAAAACAATAGGAACAATTTTTTTCATTGGGTTGCGAGTGGTGACAGGATGAATTTTAATCTCGATCTACAAAAATGGGTGTTTCCTTTATTGAAATAATAAGCTCTCCACCATCTGCTTCTACCATGAGTTGACCGTGTCGAGTGTTGGTATTTCCAACGAAACCAGAAAGGGATATTCGCCCTTCATCTGCAAAGTTTTCTTTCTGCATTGTGAGCATGCTATTTGGAAGTATCATCCGATCTTCCGGCCCTTTTATATAAGTTTTTATGTAGGAGGCTTGATTCAATATCAAATTAATATCTGTAGATTTTCCAGTGATATCAATGCTATTAAAATCCTTCACAATTTTGCTGAGGTAGATATCACCATAACTAAAATCAAATCTTGCGGAGCCTCTTAATAGGTCTGAGGTAAGGTTGGTAAACGAGCCTTCACACATTATCTCATTTGCATCAAGTAAATGAATTTTATCATTTCGAGAATTGAATTGAATACGATCAATCTTATCTACACGAATTTCAGAACTACCACTTTCAATATTTAAATTGTTAGCCTCATCAACCCTCATATCTACGCCACGTAAAGTGAAAATCCCATCATTGATTGTGCCGAATGAAGACTTACCAAAACTGTGCTTTAGGTTTAGTGAAGAAGTCAAATCACTAGCCTTAATATCACCATGAGAAATATCAATGTCAACTTTACCATCTAGATTGGCCATGTATAAATCACCAAATTTGTTTTCAACACTTAGCATGATGTTTTTTGGCATCCAAACTTGATAATCTACCTTAAGCTTATTGTTTCCAACAACACCTTCAACCTCATTTAGCACATTACCAAAAAAGCCTCCACTCTTTCCGATTTCAGTAACAGCGGAAATGACACTACCTACTTTACGGAATCTTACATCGACTCGAGACATCGACTTAGCAACCGCCGAGGAATTTCTTCCCTCTGCCCTAACAACTACTTCGAATCGCACAGAATCTAGTTCCCAAGTGCGAACAATAACTTCTCCGTATTTACTAACTACCTCCACCTTTGCATTTTCAGGGACAGCAAAAGAACGTTTAAAATCACGTTCTTGCCTCACCTGACCAAGGGAAGGAACAGTCACCAATATGGTAATCAATATGTTAAAGTATTTCTTCACTTTTCTCTTTTTCCAACTCTTTCAAAATTTCCTCAAGAATTCTAAGTTTAAGTTGATAGTTTTCCATCATAGCGGTGATCACTTCTTGATTATCCACATTTTCACTTAAATCAGCTTTTAACTCAGCAAAAGCTTTGTCCATTGTAGCTAAATCTTCAAGGATCCGATCATCCTTTATTTGACTCTTAACAAGAGAAATTTTCTGATTGATTTCAGTATTGTAAAAATTCTCCAACTCAGCTATCTCGTCACTAGGCTGCGCAACTGGATTCATAAAGAAAATCGTCGAGCTAATAATTAGTGCAAAGCACGCAGCCATACCAAATATCTTCCAAGGATCCTTTTTTTGAACAGGTGTTACTTTTTGGTTTAAGGCCTCCCAACCTTTCTCACTATCAAATGGGTATATTTCAAAGTCTTCTCTCGACTTGTCAATATGATTTTTTAAATTATCCAACATTCTGACTCCTTTCTTCTTCTAATATCTTTCTGATTCTCGCTTTCGCTTTACAGTACTGAGCTTTTGATGCTGACTCTGTAACCCCCAAAATATCTCCTATCTCCTTATGGTCATACCCATCAAATAAATATAGATTAAGCACAGCTTTGCAACCCTCAGGAAGCATATCAACTGCCTGCATAATTTGAGATGCTCTATATTGGGTATATTCAAAATCGTCTTCTTCTTCCTCAATAAAATCAGCCCCATCCTCTAATTGTGCAGTATCTAGCTTTTTTTTCCGAATTGCGTTTATGCAATTATTTACAACTATCCGCTTGATCCAAGAACTAAAAGTATTTATCTCTCGGAGCGAAGGAAGCTTTTGAAATGCATCAATAAATGACTCTTGAAGTAGATCTTTCGCTACTTCTTCATCACCCATCATCCTTCGGCAAATGTTATACATAGCCTTAGCATAGAGGTCATATAGCGACGACATTGCCGCTTGATCTCCCTGCTGACTCTGCAGTATCAGGTGCTTATGGATGGTGTGTGTGGTGCTCACGTTGTACTAATGACAGGTGTATTTATCAAAGGTTTCTATATAGACGAGAAAAAACTTGTTTTCGATGTAAAAATATTTCGTTTACTAATTGAAATCCATTGTCGCATACATATTGATGAATATTAGACAAGGATTTTGATTCCAAATTGGCTGTTATTCTAAAGAACAGATGCATAACTTTCATCAAAAATCTACTTTGATTTTTATTGTCAAAATCTGTGACAATCATTAGTCCATCTTTCTTTAGCAATTCCTTAATCTTGAAAATCACATTCTTCAAAGACTCATCAGAAAAGCAGTCAAGAAAAAATGGACAAACAATCACATCATACTTATGGCTAGGTTCGTACGCTAAAAAATCAATGTTGATAAATGTTAGCTCATTTTCAGAGTGCTTCTGCTTGGCTCTATGTATCATTTTTTCAGATTTTTCTAAATAGTGAATTGAATTCGCTTTAGGCAGGCTTGATATCAGTTTTCCTGTTCCACCTCCAAGTATTAAGACGTTATGATTTTTCTGAATTTTATCTAAAAAAATGACTGATGCCTTTTCTAGATTATCACCAAATACAACTTTGGCTAGCAGATCATAAAATGGAGCAATGAAATTAAAGCTGTTTATACCCATTCCCAGATGATTGGCAATAAAAATACGCCATCTCCGATGGTTCTGTAAAGTTGATTTTTTTTAAAACTTTGTGGTTTCAGGATCATCATAGCATAAAGCCCAAATGATATTAGGAAAAAAAGATGTATCTCATTGAAATTAAGAATAGAAATTCCAATCCCAAGACTTACAAGAATCAACATTAGCTTCTCAATTCCCTCATTAGACAATCTTGTTGCCAAGGATATAAAACCATCTTGCTCGTCTTGATCTTTCTCATACCAACTAAAAATCACCAGATTAGTAAATGTTAATAAAACTAGGAGTATTAAATATGACCATTCAGTTCTCCCACTTAATAGCATCGGGACCATAAGAATACCAATCGAGTATACGATAGAGACATAAAATTCCTTGGAAAGCCAAATTGAAAGCTGATGTTGAATCAGTAGATAAACAAATGAAAAAGCGGCTAAAATTATTCCTGAGATGAGAATAATGGATGGAATGTAAAATATTAAGGCTAGCATCAATGTGATGAGAACAATTGAACTAGCTATTAAAGGTCTTTTGAATTTATGATGAAATAAGTACCTACTGCGATTAGTCGTTTTCGCTTTTTCAGCGTCTCTAATATGGTCTGCTGTATAGATCAGCCATACAGAGCAAGCAAGAAGTGTATAAACCTGCCAACCGACTTCTACTCCGAAATGGACACAAAAAAATCGGAGTAGTATAACTACTCCGATTACAATATCTATAGACAAAATTTGAATAAACCGATATCCTCGGCCAAACATTAAGACTGCGCTAATGCTTCAGCACCTCCAACAATTTCAAGAATTTCTTTTGTGATTGCTGCTTGTCTTGTTCTGTTATAAGTCAATCTTAGATCCTTAAGCAATTCGTCCGCATTTTCAGTGGCCTTATCCATTGCTGTCATCCTCGCACCATGCTCTGATGCATTCGATTCTAATAATGTCTTATAAAACTGAATCTTCAAAGACTTAAGAACTAACTCATACAAAATGACATCTTTTGATGGCTCATAGATGTAATCAACGGCATTTAGACTATCCTCGCTCTCATCAACTTCTACCTCTTGAATCGGTAAAAACTGTTCCTTCTGAACAATCTGAGTAGCTACGTTTTTAAACTCGTTGTAAACAATATCTACATGATCGTAAGATCCATCAATGAAACTAGCCATAATCATTTCAGCCGCTTCCTTAGCTTCATCAAAGGATAATTTATCAATGAGATGGGAATACTCACTTATTACTTTGTACTTTCTTTTTGAGAAGTGCTCATAAGCTTTCTTCCCAATTGTCAAGATTTCCAAATTCCCAGTTGCTTCAGATTCGCTGTATTTTTCAGCAATTAGTGATTTTACTCCTTTAAAAACACTACTGTTGAACGCCCCGCACAAACCTCTATCCGAAGAAACAACCACGATCAAAACTCGATCAATAGTTCGCTCTTGAGAATAAGGATTGTCACCTGAATCAGCTTCGCCCGCAGAAACATTTTGAATAATTTCTGACAGCTTCTGAGAATATGGCCTCATTTGAACGATACGATCCTGCGCTTTTCTCAACTTAGCAGCTGCCACCATTTTCATGGCTTTAGTAATCTGCTGTGTTGAAACAACCGACTGAATCCTACCTTTTACTTCTTTAAGATTGGCCATTTTAGTCTATTATTTTTTGTGTCTTGAAGCTATATCTTTAGCGATTTCTTCTGTTTTTGCAACAGCTTCATCACTCAATTTACCTGCCTTAAAATCTGCCAATGCATCCTTACCAGCATTTCTCATTGCTTCGATAAATTCAGCTTGGAATTCTTTAGCTTTTTCAACTGGAACTGGATCAAGGAATCCTTTAGTTGAAGCGTAAATAATTGCAACTTGTTCCTCCACAGGTACTGGCGAAAATTGAGGCTGCTTTAAGATTTCCTGATTCTTTCTACCTCTATCGATAGTTCTCTGAGTAGCGGCATCTAGGTCAGATCCAAATTTCGCAAATGCTTCTAGTTCACGGAACTGAGCTTGATCTAGCTTCAATGTTCCTGATACTTTCTTCATTGATTTGATCTGTGCGCTACCTCCCACTCGCGAAACAGAGATACCCACGTTAATTGCAGGTCTGATACCTGAGTTAAATAGGTTGGTCTCTAGGAATATCTGTCCGTCCGTGATCGAAATCACGTTTGTTGGAATATACGCTGAAACGTCACCAGCTTGAGTCTCAATGATCGGAAGTGCGGTTAATGATCCACCTCCTTTAACCTTGTCCTTTAATGAAGGAGGAAGGTCATTCATTTGGCTTGCAATAGAATCGTCATTAATCACTTTCGCAGCTCTTTCTAATAATCTTGAGTGAAGATAGAATACATCACCTGGGTAAGCTTCACGTCCTGGAGGTCTTCTTAAAAGAAGAGAAACCTCTCTATATGATACCGCTTGCTTAGAAAGATCATCATAAACAACCAATGCAGGTCGTCCAGTATCTCTGAAGAATTCACCAATTGCAGCTCCGGTAAATGGTGCAAAGAACTGCATTGGAGCCGGATCAGAAGCAGAGGCACTTACTACTACTGTATAATCCATTGCACCAGCTTTTTCAAGCTGTGCTACGATACCTGCTACTGTAGAAGCCTTCTGACCGATTGCTACATAAATACAGAAAACAGGCTCTCCTTTATCATAAAATTCTTTTTGATTGATAATGGTATCGATTACCACTGCAGTCTTACCTGTCTGACGGTCACCAATAACCAACTCTCTTTGTCCTCTTCCAACAGGGATCATGGAGTCAATTGCAGTAATACCAGTTTGAAGCGGCTCACTTACAGGCTCTCTGTAGATAACACCAGGAGCTTTTCTTTCTAGAGGCATTTCATAAGTTTCTCCAGAGATCTCTCCTTTTCCATCGATAGGAATACCTAATGTATCCACTACTCGACCACACATTCCATCGCCAACTTTTATTGATGCAATTTTTCCAGTTCTCTTTACAGTATCACCTTCATTAACATCACTTGAATCACCAAGAAGTACGGCTCCTACGTTGTCTTCTTCAAGGTTAAGAACGAGTGCGTTTAGACCATTATCAAATTCTAGAAGCTCTCCAGCTTGCGCATTTGATAATCCATAAATTCTAGCTACACCATCACCTACTTGGAGTACGGTACCTACTTCTTCGAGTTCAGCTTCTGTCTTATGTCCAGAAAGTTGTTCTCTTAAAATTGCTGAAACCTCATCAGGT
>CAZWLS010000162.1:0-9258 GCA_964634415.1 uncultured Roseivirgaceae bacterium
CAATAAGATATTAAGAGTTTGAAGTCTTATTGTAAAGTATGTGTCGAGAAGGAATTTCCTGCTTTTATGGCAGGTTTTATTGATGCTAAAAGGGTAATTATAATTATTGCGATGACTGTAAAAAGAACATCGCTAGTTACAATTTCAACAGGATAACTATTGACAATAGAAGAATCCACGCCCATTCCAACAATACCATAGTGTTCTTGTAAGAGGCTAAGGCCAACGCCTAGAATTAACCCAATAGAGGCGCCAGTGAATGCAACTATACAACCTTCGTAAAGGAAAATTTGCCTGATGAGTTTTGGAGTAGCTCCTTGCGCAAACAACACTGAAATGTCTTTCTTTTTTTCTATTACAAGCATGGTAAGTGAAAAGAAAATATTGATTGAGGCGATACCAATTATGGATGCCATGATTAAGAAAACGAATAGTTTTTCGATTTTAAGAACCTTATAAAGATCACTATGCAATTCCTCACCAAGTTGTACGCTAAATGTATCACCCAAAGAAGATTGGATTTCTTTTTTAATGTCCGAGGCATCAGCGTCTTCTGCAAGGTATACCTCAAAAGAAGTGAGACGATCGTCGTAGCTCAAAAGATCTCTTGCCCATTCTACGGGCACAAATATGTAGTTGTCATCATAATATTTCTCGATAGCAAAGATTCCTCCCGGCATAATGTTGAGTGAATTATACATTCTGGAAGGGTCAACCACACCCGGGCCAATATCTTTCGGATAAAACATTTGCAAAGCATAGAAGTCGTTTCGCAGGCTCAGCGATAAATCATATTGAACACCTCTACCTACTAAGGCATATCCTATACTATCTCGTACTAAAGGGAATTGTCCGGATACGGTAACATTTCTAATACCACTATACTCATCAAAGTCTCTGCTAACCCCTTTCATACGGACCAATCGTTGGGCGTCTTTGTATTGAACCAGGACATTATCCTCTACTACTTCAGATGCACCAAGAACGCCATCGATATTTTTAATCTTAGCGACATAGCTTGGGTCATACTCAAAAGATTTTCCTGTTGAGGGAGTGATTACAATATCAGGGTCAAAATTTCCATACATGGATCTTAATAGACCTTCAAGTCCATTAAAAACCGAAAGCGCAATTATCAAACACATTGTGCCAATAGCAACAACGACCATCGAAATGATCGAAATGACATTAATGAAATTTTTCTTTTTCTCGGAAAGAAAATATTTACGTGCTATAAAGAATGGAAAATTCATTCTTCCGAAGGTGGAATATTTAAGTTGTTGATCAGATTATCAATCTTAGATGCCTTTTCTTCTGTATCGTCATGGAAAAAAGCAAGCTCCGGTATAATTCTTACCTGACTTCCAATTTTTTTACCCAACTTCAACCTGATTTCGCTTTTAATAGTATCAAGGTTATTAAAGACTTCTTCTGCCTTGTTAATTGGGAATATGCTAAGGTAAACGCGTGCTAAACTTAAGTCTGGAGAAACATTGACTTCTGTAATGGTCCCCAACGAAGATCCGAAATAGTGAGTTGGATCTTGTTGAAATATTCCTGCAAGGTCTTTTTGTAATTGCTTACCGTATTTTATCTGCCGCTTACTTTCCATAATTGCAAATATCCGAAGATATTCCTTAAGGGGTTTGGCCAAATAATCTATTTTCGAAAAGTAATTCAGATTACTTTCCTCAAATCGAGATCTATTGTTACGATTTTTTAGAATAAACGACCCATATAGACTAGCCATTATATTCATATTGATGGTATTAATTCGGTTTGTGCAGAGCTACTTCATCACAGAGATGTCTTATTACGAATTGAAGTGGCTATTGTTGGGAGATTGGTTGAGCCAAGGGTTCAGCATGTATAGCGAAACATTTGACTATACCGGCCCAATAGCAGCTTTTGTCTACAAGTATTTGACAATGCTATTTGGCAGGAATGAATTCATACACTATGGATTTAGCTCATTAATCATAATTTTTCAAGCAGGAGTTTTCAATCAATTACTGCTGAAAAACAAGGCATATGACGAAAATGGCTATTTGCCCGCTTTTTTGTACATGATTTTGATGGTGTCGGTTCCGGATTTCATGACGCTATCTCCCCAATTGTTAAGCTTAACATTTATCCTGCTTGCGCTGAGAAATGTTTTAAGAAGAATTGACAATCAAGTAACTGATGAGCTTTTCCTTAATTCTGGGATTTTTATTGGAGTGGCAACAATGATTTACTTACCGGCAGCTGTTTTCTTCCTAGTTTTCCTGGTTGCTCTAATACTTTTGTCGACCGCTGTCCTGAGAAGGTGAGCGCTGTATTTATTTAGTTTCCTGCTCGCATTCTCAATGTGTGCGCTCTACTTCTATTGGCGTGGTGATTTGTTGAGATTCATTGATAGCTATCTAGTTCAAAATTTTTTAATGGATGCTAACTCATCAATTGAGATAGGCAAAGCCTTAATAATTACGGCAGGATTTACAGCTATCTTTCTATTATCTGTCATTAAAACTTGGAGTTCAGCTAGACTGACCAATTTCCAACAAAAGATCCAGCAAGTCATATGGCTAGTTTTCTTTGGGGCAATAGCTACATTCTTTTTGTCCAACGAAAAATCACTTTTTGAATTGGTTTATATGATTCCTGTAATAGCATACTTCTGGACCCATTATATGATGCTTGTCAAGAGAAGAATATTTAAGTTCATCATGCCAGTAATAATGATTGTAGGAATACTTATCCATTCAGGCTATACGTACGCATCTCTAACAGCATCGCTAGTTGTGGAGGGAGCTCAAGCAACCGGTGAGGGAAAGACGATGATTCTGGGTAGTGATTTGGGCTATTATAAAGAGACCACAATTAATACTCCATGTTTTAATGCCCATCTAACAGACATTGCATTCAATGGGATCGATTACTATGAGTCTTCTGGTGAGCTATATAAGCTATTTCAAAAAGCAGATCCTTATCTAATCATTGATATCATTGGTATTATGCCACGTTTAGAAGATCGGTTTCCAGACCTTTCGACCAACTATAGAAATATTGGTGGCAATAAGTACAGAAAGGTTAGCAATTGATTTTGTCAACTCTTCTTTGGTGGCGTCCACCTTCAAAGTCGGTAGAAACAAAGGTATCAACTAAACTTTCCGCATACTCATAAGCTAAAAATCGTGCTGCAAGACAAATGACATTTGCATTGTTGTGTTGCTTTGCTAGTGCAGCAAGCTCCGTATTCCAACAGAGTGCAGCTCGTACATTATCATGCTTATTGGCGGTCATAGCGACACCATTTCCGCTACCACAAATCAGTATGCCTAAATCACACTCACTAGATGCTACAGATTTGGCAAGAGGATGAACATGATCTGGATAGTCGACAGAATCATCACTATTTGGTCCAAAATCCTTGATTACATGACCTTGACTTTCTAAGTGTTTAATAATTCTTTCTTTATACTGAAATCCGGCGTGATCGCCACCAATTGCTATGTTCATGTTACTATGATTTTTCTTTTGCCTCTCTTCGTTCTATTCTTTTAGCTATTACAATGCTCATTTGATACAATAGCATTAGTGGTAATGCTATAAGTATCTGGCTAAAGGGATCAGGAGGAGTAACTACCGCTCCCAATACCAAAATTACAATGATCGCATGTTTTCTGTAGGCTTTCATTAAAGCAGAGCTTACAATACCAGCTCGCGTGAGGAAATAAACCACCACTGGTAGTTGAAACAATACGCCACAACCAAACACTATCATTGTGACAGTACTGATGTATGATGAAAGATCAAACAAATTTTGTAAGGATGGATCTACCTGATAGGTTGAAAAGAATCTCACCGAAATTGGAGCAATAAGAAAGTATCCAAATAAGACTCCAAGTATGAATAATACACTGACTGAAAAAGTAGCACCTCTTGATGCCTTTCGCTCCTTTGGTCTAAGTCCAGGCTTTATAAATCTCCAGATTTCCCAGAATAGGTACGGGAATCCAACTATCAGCCCTACAAAAAAGGAAACCGATACGTGAGTCATAAATTGACTGCTCAATTTTCTGCTTACAAGCTCAAATGTTAAGGTATCTATGCAAAGAGCTGGCGTGTTGATTATTTCAGATAGTTGACAAAGTTTTTGATACGTCCAGAAGTCAGTCTGAGATGGTCCTAATATCACCGTTCCAATAACAAAATCTTTAGCCACAAAAGCAGCAATCGCAAATACTACGATTGCAATTAATGAACGTATGATGTGCCATCTCAGCTCTTCGAGATGGTCTAAAAAAGACATCTCTTTATCATCCGGTATTTGATCAAGTGGCATAGTTTAGGCCTTAAATAGCGGGAATCCAGACATCCAATTATTTACTTCGGACTTCACTTCTGCAATTTTCCCTTCATCATCTTTATTGGTAATTACTGAATCGATTAGGTCGACAATTTTAACCATATCTGCTTCTACCATTCCTCGCGTAGTTACTGCTGGAGTTCCTATTCGCATTCCAGAGGTTACAAAAGGACTTTTATCATCAAAAGGAACCATGTTTTTATTCACTGTAATATCCGCTTTGATAAGCGCATTTTCGGCGTCCTTTCCAGTGATATCTTTTGTACGCAGATCAATCAGCATCAAGTGATTGTCTGTTCCTCCTGATATAACATCGTAGCCTTTCTTTACAAACGCATCTGCCATCACTGCCGCATTCTTTTTTACCTGAACGAGGTAGTTCATATATTCATCTGACAATGCCTCTCCGAACGCTACTGCTTTGGCTGCAATGATATGTTCCAATGGACCTCCTTGTGTTCCCGGAAAGACTCCAGAATCCAACAAAGAACTAAGCTTTCTAACGACTCCTTTCGGTGTAGTAAGACCCCAAGGATTTTCAATATCATCTCTTACCAAGATCATTCCACCTCTGGGACCTCTAAGTGTTTTATGAGTGGTTGTAGTCACAATATGACAATATTCTAATGGATCGTTAAGAAATCCTCTTGCAATAAGTCCAGATGGGTGTGAAATATCGGCGAGCAGAATAGCTCCAACTTCGTCAGCGATTGCTCTGAATCGTTCATAGTCCCAGTCCCTGCTATAGGCCGAAGCTCCGCAAATAATCATTTTTGGTTTTTTTTCTCTAGCTACTTTCTCCAGTTGATCATAGTCAATTAACCCAGATTCTTTATCTACACCATAGAAATTTGGCTTATAAAGTTTTCCTGAGAAGTTTACTCCAGAGCCATGCGTAAGGTGTCCGCCATGTGAAAGATCAAAACCCAATATCTCATCGCCAGCATTAAGACATGCGAGCATTACAGCTGCGTTAGCTTGTGCACCAGAATGCGGTTGGACATTTGCCCATGTTGCACCAAAAAGTTCTTTAGCTCTTTCCCTGGCAAGATTTTCAATCTCGTCTACAACTTCACATCCTCCATAATATCTCTTACCGGGTAGCCCTTCAGCATACTTATTGGTAAGGACACTACCTGCCGCTTCTTGTACTTGGGGTGAAACAATATTTTCTGAGGCTATCAGCTCAATTCCTTCTATTTGTCTCTTCTCCTCAGCCTGGATTAGGTCGAAAATTTTCTGATCTTTTTGCATGCCGTAAAATTATATGAGACAGTTTATATCTTAGCCTTTATCCTCATCAATTATGGCTAAAACTAAAACCGTCTTTTATTGTCAATCTTGTGGCTCTGAATCTGCAAAATGGGTAGGAAAATGTCCTTCCTGCGGTGAATGGAATACTTATGTAGAGGAGGTTGTGTCAAAATCAGCGTCTGCTCCCGTTGAATTTTCTTCAGAAAGAAGCAAACCTGTCAATATTCGTGATGCAAATCACGAAGAAAGTAAGGAAAGACTTAAAACTGGAATCTCTGAGTTAGACAGAGTATTGGGCGGTGGGATCGTTTCGGGTTCCTTGGTTTTGGTTGGTGGTGAGCCAGGGATAGGTAAGTCTACTATTATGCTGCAGATGGCAATTAGGTTGCCTCAAAAAACTTTGTACGTTTCTGGTGAGGAAAGTGCGGAGCAAATCAAAATGAGGGCAGAGCGGATTGGGTCTACGGCCGAGCAATGTTTTTTATATGCTGAGACCAGCCTTTCTCAAGTGTTAAAGCAGGCAGAGCATTTGGCGCCAGATATTTTAATTATTGATTCCATTCAGACACTGCACTCTGATCGAATTGAGGCTGCCATAGGGTCTATTTCGCAAGTCAAGGAGTGTACAGGTCAATTGATGAAGTTTGCCAAACAAAAAGGAATTCCTGTTTTCCTAATTGGACATGTGAATAAAGATGGAGCGATTGCAGGACCCAAGGTCCTGGAACATATGGTTGATACTGTACTACAGTTCGAAGGCGATAGGCACCTTTCTTATCGTATTTTAAGGACCATTAAGAATCGATTTGGATCAACATCTGAGCTTGGAATGTTTGAAATGAATGCAGATGGACTCAGGGAGGTCACGAATCCATCTGAGATTCTTATTTCGCCTAAGGATCCTGGTTTAAGTGGAATTGCGCTTGGCGCAACATTGGAAGGCAATCGCCCCTTAATTCTTGAATCTCAGGCGCTGGTGAGTCCAACGAGTTATGGCAATCCTCAAAGAAGCACTACTGGGTATGACTATAAAAGGCTGACGATGCTGCTCGCAGTAATGGAGAAGAGACTTGGTATTAGATTAAGCACGCAAGATGTATTCTTAAATATTGCAGGAGGACTTAAGGTACAGGATACCGCACTTGATCTAGCGATTTGTTCAGCCATATTTTCATCATTCGAAGATGCACCTCTGGGAGAGGACGTTTGCTTTGCTGCAGAAATTGGCTTGGGAGGGGAAATCAGGCCGGTAAATAGAATTGAGAATCGAATAAATGAAGCTGAGAAGTTAGGATTCAACGAAATCTACATCTCTAAACACAACTTAAAAGCAAAAGACCTTGACCAATTTAAGATCAAGGTTCATTCTTTTTCTAAGTTAAGTGAAGCTTTTAGGCAGTTATTCTAGGATTATTCTCCGCCTTTAGTGTTCTTCTTTCCGGTTCTGCCATTCAGACTCTTTTTCTGAACGTCATCTTTGGCTTTTGTTCGCTTATTCTTAAGCTCTCGACGTTTTTGTTTTTTGATAATGGAATAGATTCCATCACGCTTTTTGGTCTTTACTTTTTTACCAAGAAATACATTTGTGTCGAGGCCCTTTGCACCAGCAATTGGTGCTCTTGAAAGACCACTAGCTGGTTGCTGTTCTTGCTTTCCTCTAAATGCGAAACTTATACCAAAGCGAAAATCGATGGCCTTAGAGTCAGGAATTGAAAAATTAATAAGATGATCGACAGCCATATACATTTGAACAGGCCCACCTCTGACCGCAAAAGCTGCCCCCGCATTAAAAAATTGTTGTGGGAGTTTGGTTACACTTAAAGAGCCAGTAAAGGCCTTGCCGAATTTTTGAGTAACTCCACCACCATACATCATTTTAAATTGGCGCTGAATCCAACGCGATCCCACTGTTACATAGATGTCAGTCTTAGGGCTGTAATGATAAATCCAACTACCATAGGCAGTAACCGGCAACCAACTCTTATATGGATCGAATGTGTCTGTAGTTTCAAATTTACTGAAAAGAGAGTCTTCTAAAGTTTGTTGAATATTGTCTAACCCTTCAAGATCTACGCCACTATAATTAAATGAAGTGTCATTTAAAGTATAGTTATTTATGTTCTCTTTCCAATTAATGAATCCAAGGTCGACAATCGATCCTGTTAAAGTATAGTACCTGTTGAGCCTGTAAGTGCCTCCAATGTCGATCGCAAAGCCTGTATTACCATTCATTACTAAATGTGATCCGAGATCTCCTTCAGATTCGTCATAAATATCAAATCCGGAAGTACGAAGAGTAGCATTTTCCCATTCTGCGTCAATTTGAAATGCTTCGCCATTTGAATTTAATATCGCTGTGGTGTTTCCAGGGAGACTTGCGTTAGCAAAACCAACTAGGAACTTACCTCTTAATCCTACAGTGAGTTGTTCGTTTATCGGAGCTGCTATACCAAGGCCAAATTCCCTAAAGTGTTGAGCAATCAGTCCAACCTTAGAGATTTTAACATCCTGATTTAAAAATTCATTGTTGCCATCGGTGAAGACATATTCTACAATTTCCTTGGGATATAAGAAGTCAGCTTCTACTCGTTCATTCGCTACAAAACTCAATAAAACCCCTGATTTAAGCTTATAGCCTACATGGAGTAAATTAATCCCCGCTTTGGCCGTTACTGTATTTTGGTTTTGAAGATTTCTTATAATTTTTGGAACGTCAATTAAGGTTCTGTTACTCTCTACAGTAAAGCCTTCACTGTAGCTGAACTTATTATTAATATTTACATGTACCCCCGAAAGAACTGGTAAACCAAGAAAAAATTTTCCTTCTGGTATCAATGAAGGATTGATGAGGTTATTTTGAAATGTCGCATTACCCAAGTGCTGGAACGACACACTCGTTTGAGCCTTTAGGCTGAGAATACTGGTTAGGATTAATATGGTGGTAGCGAATTTCCTCATCTATAGATCTAAATTGAACTTGCCGCCTATCCCGACTTTTAAGTTTAGCGTGTAGTCAGCAAGAATCTTTACATAGATTTCTCTTGATGTTTGTGTGACGGGTGTATTTAAAACCATGGTTATAATTATATGAGAAGCGCCACTTATTAACTCTACTTCTTCCTTAGTTAAAGCAATGTCTTCAGTTGCTCCACTTGGGTCTGTTACCTCTCCATTGAAATTGATGAGAGGTGCTTTAATAACTGGAATGTTTGTGAACCTATCCAGTTGCTCTTGATCGAATTGTGGGTCTGTTGTGTCGGTGATAGGGAATAAATTGACACTGTCAGCATCTTGTACTACGAGGTTTACTGCACCACTAAATGGTAACTCATTGTTGGAAACCAATCGAATGAAAGCAGAATCTACGTTGCTTAAATCCAAACCGTCACCTAATCCGAATGACCCTTCTTCTTGGAAATTCACAAACTGGACTTCCATAGGGACCTCAAGCGTCACGTTTGCGGTGATAGAGCTGGTAGGTTGCAAATAATTACCAGCTGTTGTACTTTCTGGATTGGATATACCTGAAACATCAAAAACCAACCTTTCTGGTGATTGAGATAACAGTTGCACAAGATTTGAATTGTCTCTGTTGATTTCAACAATGGTTTGAGCTATTGTCCGTAATGATCCTTTAATTGAAGGTTCTCCGC
>CAZWLS010000163.1:0-9140 GCA_964634415.1 uncultured Roseivirgaceae bacterium
GTCTATCTACTCTTTTGTTTTTAATTTTGCTTTGCTCTGAATAGCAATATACAAATCTGAGAATGTAACAATAAATGAGTTTGTTCGGCACACTAAATCACGCCCTTTCAGGGATCATTGAATGTGCTGACTGATTCATAATCCTTTCTAATAAGAGGTTTGATATATGCTGTCAGAGCTTTTTTTTCGCCAATTCAGCCTCGATTTTTTGAAACAATACTTGAACACTAGTTCTTAATTGTTTTAGATTTAATTAACAATATATATCCATGCGATTGAAATTAACTTTAGTATTAACCTTTATCATATTAGGCTTTTCTTCTGGCGCTCAGATTTGTAAGTATGTTGTGAATGAAAAGGATCCAATCACAGATGATGTTATCCGTACCGTTAGAACACGTTTAACAGGTCCAACTCCCTATTACTATTTTTCTTACATAAGGAATGGAAGTGACTATAAATTTAGAGTAGAGGTTGGCGACTATGAGGAGGTAAGTACTTCCTTAGAGAAGGGTACCGAATTGATAATGCGTGCTGGAAATGGTGCTGTAATTCGCATGCAATCAATAGAAAAGGTTACTACTGAAATTATCAAAGATTTTGGCAGTAAGATCACTCGATACGACATTACTTTTCAGATGACTGAGCAAGACATGCTAGACATTAAAGATTCCGGGATAGTTTTTATCAGAATTCAGGACATGAAAAATACATTCAGCGATCAGCAAATACCAGAAGCTGTGGTAGAAATATCGAAGGCCAATGCTGAATGTATCTTTAAATAAATTACTCTGCTCTTAAGGTTTCAGTTGGGTTTTTGTTTGCATTAATCCATACCTGAGAAAGTATAGTAAGAGCCGCTATTCCCAGTACTATTAAAATTGTAGGCACAACCACCGAAGAGCCAATCGGAGCATGAAATGCCATTTCATTTACCCAAAGATTATTCACCCATATTCCGAATGGTATTGTCAAAAGTGAGGTTGTAAATATCATAATGATAAATCCCTTGGACATTGAATAGGTCAAGGATTTGAAAGAAGCTCCAAGCACTTTTCTTATTCCGATCTCCTTCACTTTAGATTTTAATTCAAAGCTGACCATACCTAAAAAGCCTAAACTTGTAATTGAGAGGGCGATTAGTGCGATGTATGCTAGGATATTTCCAAGATCATAAAAGAATTGGTAAAATTCATCAAGCTGTTCGTTCAGAAAACCACCTTCAAAATCTCTTGTGGCATCAAATTCAATCCATGATTCTTCAACTTTATTCGCCTCCATCAGTAGGTTATCACTTTTAACCTTTAAATAAGCATATTCATAATTATTTGAATTAATTCTCAACCCAAGAGGCCTAATAGAATTCATTAGGGGCTCCCAATGATAGTCTTTTACTACTCCTACTACTGTTAGACCGAGTGTGTCGATTTTCATCACTTCACCGATAGCTTGACTATTCGATTCAAATCCAAATGTTCTGACAGCTGTTTCGTTAAGAATTAGAAATTTTTCATTTTCATCGACTGATTTTGGAAAGTCCTCTCCTGCAATCAACTCTAAATCCATTACATCTATGTAGTTCGGATCAACATAAAAATTATAGAGGGTAATAGGCTCTTGGTATTCTTTCCATGTTGCTCCGTTTCCATGTGATCTCCCAACAGCAGGGTGATGGGATGCAAAAGTTATATTTTCAATTCCAGCTATGGTATTGAAATGTTGTTCGATTAATGAAGGATCATGATCATGAGTTCTCAAGAAGAAAATTTCAGATTCATTGAAACCATAATTAGCATTTGTTAAAAAGTTAGCCTGCTTATTAAGAATAAGTATTGTAACTAACATTAGAATTGACAGACTGAATTGGATGCTTATTAGTGTTCGTTTGCCTGTTAAAGCGGAAAGAATTGAACGCTTTTTATGTCGTTTTGATAATGAGCCTTTCAACGTATTGATGGCCTTTAATTTTGAAAGGAAAACGGCAGGTCCAATTCCGGTAAAAAGCCCAATTAATACCGTGAAGAGTATGAAATAACCATATGTACCGATGGAATCTTCAAGAGAAACGCCGATTATGTTAAAGATCCAAATCTCATTGAATGCCACAATTAGGTAACGGTAAATGAAAATTGAAAAAATTAAAGAGATTACTGCAGTGAGAATTGATTCAGTTAAAAATTGAGCAATTATTTGGCCTTTGCGAGCTCCATTTACTTTCCTTATACCGATTTCTTTTGCCCGACTTAATGATTTTGCTATCGATAGGTTTGTATAATTTATTGAAGCCGTAATCAGAACTATGAGGCCAAGAAATCCAAAGAATGCGAGTATGAACCAAGGCAATGCATATCCGATTTCGTTTGACATGCTTCTTCCAGGTACTATTTCATTCATCGCTTGTAGTCTGAAAACATAACCAGGGTGATCTTCTTCTAATTCTATATTTTCTTTAGCCAATTCATTGATTACCTGCTCCGTTCTCTGCCGATCTTCTTTACTATTTAGTACTAGGTAATTGTAATTATCCCATATGTTGTCCCAATCTTTGTATCTGTCGCTTTTAGCACCCTTTTCAACAAGAATTGGTATTGTATTTAAGGAAGCCAATGCATCAAAGGTCAAATGAGTGTTGTGATCTACAGGTTTTAAGACACCCGAAACTTTATAGCTCCCATGATCTTCAAATTCTACAGTTTGGCCTAGTGCTGACTGTTCTGGAAATAATTTATTTGCTAATTCGTGACTTAGAATAACATTGAAAGATTCGGTTAATGCTTGCTCCGGACTACCTTCACTTAACTCAAATCCAAATACATCGAAGAAGCCTTCATCTGAGTAAAGCGCTTTTATGTTTAGTATTTTATGCGGTGATCTAATTTCCCCATTGAAGTCATTGTTAAGGTTGACCGCATTTTTAACGAATGAATAATTGTTTAAAAGACTTTCTTTAAATGGGAGAGAGGAGGTGGCATAGACTTCATCAAATATTCCTTCTTGCCCTGTATAATAGGTGGTGATTCGATAGGTGTTTTCACCTTCTGGATGAAAACGATCATACTGGAAATGATCATGCACTAGTAGTATTAATACCAGACAAATGGACATACTTAGAGATAGTCCAAAAATGTTGAGTCCTGTAAAAACTTTATGTTTCCATAAGTTCCTTAAAGCGATAGTTAGGTAATTCTTAAGCATCCTTTTTGAGTTTTAGTGTTCAGCCCATTAGACTAGGCTTTCAAAAAAGATGTTACAAAATTCAAATAGTTGTATGAGTTATAGATCCTCAATTAGGTCTTCCCAAGACAAATCAAATTCCCTTTCTTCAAAGCCTTTGGGTAATGGATATGAAAGAGCTCCCTCAATTCTATTTTTTGAGTTAGGGTGTGTCATGATAATTTCAAGATCATCAGGATAGGACTTTTCTTCCGTTTTAAGTTTTGTGAAAAAATGGGCAAGTCTTGCTGGGTTAATAGATGATTTGGTCATTAACTCATATGCAAATTCATCGGCCTCACGTTCTTGCTTTCTGTCAAATCCGCTTGAGAGGAGGAGCTTTGAAATTTCGGAGATCATGACAGCATCACCCCCGGTAAGCACTGCCGCTAGAACGCTTAAGCCCAATTCTTTCATTAATCTGTCAACAAGGTCTCCATTTTCATGATGGCCAATTTCATGAGCCAATATTCCTGCTAGCTGTTCAGGGTTATCAACGAATTGAATAAGTCCGGAAAAAACATAAATGTTACCATCTAATGTTGCAAACGCATTTATTTCGTTGCTATCATCAAGCAAATGGAATTTGTACTCATATCTAGGGTTAGCAAGAGAATCCAGCAATCGTGAGGTTATCGGGGCGAGTATTCGTGAGACAACTGAATCATCATAAAATTCATATTGGGCTTTCAGGTCATCCATGATAAGGCCTGAAAGGTCTTTTTCTCTTTCCTTACTAAGCTTGAGTTCTGCACCTGGAATACTCAATGGCCTCCAGGTAAAAGCAAGCCAAATAAGACCGAATATTAAGATTAGAATAATTAACTCGCGCCAAATTTTCATTTTGGTGGCAGATTTTGGATTTCATTATTGTCTGTAGACTTTATCTTAAAAACTGCTTCATAGGAAAGCCTACCAAAAAATAAGAAATAATACATACGACCCTTTCTAGCCTTAACAGCTCCAATTATGCTAAAAATGAAATATGAAATATTGAATATCAAGGCCATTATTATATAACCTTTGAAATTGTCAGAGAATTCCCACCCGAAGAAGTAAATTCTAATTCCCCAAAAAACTCCGATAGCGTTAATGACTGTAGTCGGAAGTTGGCTTATTAGGGATTGTAAAGAATGAAAATGCACAAACAGACCCTTGGATCTGTTTGTGAAATAGTAAACAACCGCAGCGATCAAATTTATGATCGGCAATGGCAATCCGACAGCAACTGATGCGAACATCATTAGGTAGGACCCCATTGCATCATCTTTTTCTCGATCGGTTAACTCGTCCGGTTGTGGTATTGGATGATATTGTTCACTCATGGTTTTCCTGAAAATGGAGGGTAATCATCTGTCATAAATGACATGTAAATATTTACACGAGTTGCCCATCGAATGGTTCCAACATTGAATTCATGCCAGCTCTGAGGGTAACTTGCTGTGAACAATACTACCCACCAAGCTAAGAATTGAAGTACAAGTGAGCCAATGGTTCTGAACATCAGTAAGAATCCGTGAGGTAGTACTACATAGAAAGCTCCAAAGAACATTCTTAAAAGTAGAACACCTCTACTCAATCGTTCAGGATAGGGAATTTCTAGCGTGACAAAATCATCTTTAGCATCTATTCCAAAAGCAGGGTATCCATCGCATAAATTATTTAGACGTGCATTTAAGCGTAAATTCCATCGATATAATCCTTCTTGAAACTCAAAAAAGCTTTGAGGGTATTTTGCCGTGAAAAGAACAATCCACCAAGAAATAAAGGAAAGAATTGCTCCCCAAAGAGAGACAAAGATTAGAAGGAAAAGATGAGGAAATGCAATGTAAATAGCACCAAAAAGCGATCGTAGCAATAACTCTCCTCGAGAGTATCGATCCTGATACTTAATGTCAATTTTCATAAAATGGTATGGTTAGGTTTAATAGGGTAATATAAACATTGAGAGGAAAAACTGATACCATATAATAAAAAAAGCCCCGAATTAATCCGGGGCTATCTATCAGCTCTTAATAGCTTAACCTAATCGTATTATGAGTGGTGATAGATGTTTTTAATACAGCAAATAAGATGCCGTAATTACGATGTTTTAAGCATTTCTACCTATTAAGACGAATTAGTCGGTCATAGGTTATGTTTTTCTTAAAAAAATGAGTCCTTTTTTCTAAGGACTCATTTTCTGACTGCAAGTTATAATTATTCTTTAATCTCTGCTAGGTCTAGTAAGAAAGCGTATTGTAACGAAGTTGTCTTATATCTTTTAAATCTTCCTGATGCCCCACCATGTCCGGCTTCCATGTCAGTATTCAGGATTAAAAGATTATTGTCAGTCTTTTTATCTCTAAGTTTTGCTACCCATTTAGCAGGCTCCCAATACTGAACTTGAGAATCAAATAAACCTGTGGTTACAAGCATATTTGGATAGTCCTGTTCAGATACTTGATCATATGGCGAATATGATAGCATATATTCATAAGATTCTAAATTCTTAGGATTTCCCCATTCGTCAAATTCATTCGTTGTCAATGGTATTGTCTCATCCCACATAGTAGATACAACATCTACAAATGGTACTGCAGCTAAAACACCATTATAAAGCTCAGGAGCAAGGTTTACAACAGCTCCCATCAGAAGACCTCCTGCGCTACCTCCTTGAGCATAAAGATTATCAGCTGACGTGTAGTTTTCTTTAATTAAAAACTTTGAGCAGTCAACGAAATCATTGAATGTGTTCATTTTCTTGAACATCTTTCCATCTTCATACCACTGTCTACCCATCATTTGACCACCTCTAATATGAGCAATGGCAAAAGCAAATCCTCGATCCAATAAACTCAATCTTACAGAACTGAAACTAGCATCAATGGTAGCACCATAAGAGCCGTATCCATATTGTAAAACAGGTCCAGTACCATCTTTCTTGAATCCTTTCTTGTAAACGATGGAAATAGGAACTTTTACTCCATCCCTAGCAGTCGCCCATAGTCGTTCTGTTACATAGTCTTCAGGGTTGTGACCTCCAACAACCTCTTGCTGCTTCATTAATGTTTTCTCTCGGCTACTCATGTTGTAATCGAAAGTAGAATTAGGAGTGGTCATGGAAGTATACCCAAATCTCAATACTTCAGTGTTAAATTCAGCATTTACCGAGATATATGCGTTATACGCAGGTTCGCCAAAATCAAGATAGTGCTCATCTCCATTTGACTGATTGATGATCCTTAGGTTGCTAAGGCCATTCTTTCTTTCATCTACCACCATGTAATCATTGAAAAGCTCAATGCCTTCGAGAAGAACATCTTCTCTATGAGCAATTACTTCTTTCCAATTCTCTTTACCTGTAGCATTTACCGGGGTTTCCATCAATCGAAAATTGGTTGCATCCCAATTCGTAACTATATAAAATTTATCCTCAAAGTGAGCAATGCTATATTCATGTGCTTTTTCATCTCTTGGAATAAATTGCTTGAAGTCACCATTTGGATTATTAGCATCGAGAATATGATAGTCACTAACTAAGGTGCTGCTGTTCCAAATAATGATGTAATCGTCTGATTTTGATTTGTAAACACCTATGTAGTAGGAAGGGTCCTTCTCATGATAAACCATGATGTCAGCTTCTGATTCACTGCCAAGTTCATGTCTATATATTTTTTCCGACAGTAACGAGACTTTATTCTTGGATGTATAGAAAAATGTCTTGTTATCATTTGCCCATGCTCCACCTCCTGTTGTATTAGCAATTTGATCATCGATCATCTCGCCCGTCTCCAAATTTTTAAATCTGATGGTATAGATTCTACGACTTAAAGTGTCTTCAGCAAATGCTAAGATTTTATTGTCAGGACTTACATTTAGTCCACCTGCTGCATAATATTCATAACCCTCAGCTAATTCATTAACGTTTATTAATACTTCCTCTTCAGCATCAAGGGAACCTTTTTTACGACAGTAGATCGGGTATTCTCCACCTTCCTCGTAGCGGGTGTAATACCAATATCCATTGGAAACATACGGTACAGATTCATCTGTCTGCTTGATTCTGCCTACAATTTCCTCATACAGCTTGTCTTGTAACTCTTCAGTGTGCGACATTACTGTTTTTGTATAGTCGTTTTCTGCATTTAAATAGTCTAAGACTTGAGTGGTATGTTCATCTGGTTCTTCAGCTCTTTTTTGATCGTCTGTTAGACGCATCCAGAAATATGGATCCAGTCTGGTTTGACCATGTTCTTTCAATAGTGTATCAGCCTTTGCTGCAACTGGTGCGTCAGGTCTCATCGGTTTTTCTTCTTTGGTTTGATTGGTGCATGCTCCGAATAGTATTACTACTGTAAGCAATGCAAATGATTTAAATTGTTTCATTGTATTGAAGTGGAATTTAGATTGGCAAGTTCCTTAATCGATCAATATTTTCCTAATTCAATAAAATCAAAAAAAGGCAAGTCTTGGACTTGCCTTTTTAAATGCTTTGATAGCTAATGTTTCTATGTAAACATCTTACTTACAACTAGTTCCTTGGATCCAGCAGTATATTTATAAAACCCTTCTCCAGTTTTAGCACCTAAGTAACCTGCGGTTACCATGTTTACCAATAGGGGACATGGTGCATACTTAGGATTGCCGAATCCTTCGTAGAGTACATTCATTATTGAAAGGCAAACATCCAAACCAATAAAATCTGCAAGCTGAAGAGGGCCCATTGGGTGAGCCATTCCAAGTTTCATTACTGTATCAATTTCCTCTACTCCAGCTACACCCTCATGCAAAGTAATGATCGCTTCATTGATCATTGGCATCAAGATTCTATTTGCAACAAATCCAGGGTAGTCATTTACTTCAACAGGAACCTTACCTAATTGCTTACTCATCTCCATGATGGTTGAAGTAGTTTCATCAGATGTTGCATAACCTCTGATCACTTCAATCAATTTCATAATCGGTACCGGGTTCATAAAATGCATTCCTATTACCTTATCAGGACGACTAGTAGCAGCAGCAATTTTCGTTATTGAAATTGAAGAGGTATTAGTTGATAAAATTGCTCCTTCAGGTGCATTAGCATCCATTGTTTCGAATATCTTTTTCTTGATATCGAAATTTTCTGTTGCTGCTTCAACTACTAAATCTGCATTTTTAACTCCTTCTTCTGTAGAGGTAAAGGTTGTGATATTAGCAAGGGTCGCTTTCTTGTCATCTTCACTAATCTTTTCTTTCTGAACCATTCGATCCAGGTTTTTAGAAATAGTGGCGATCGCTTTTTCTAAAGCAGAATCACTGATATCTATTAAAGAAACTGAAAAACCACTTTGAGCAAAAAAGTGAGCGATTCCGTTTCCCATGGTACCGCTGCCTATTACTGATATATTCTTCATTTTCTTACGCGTTCTTACCTACACAATTCAAATCTTCAAACGCTTCTTTCAAGCGTTCAACAAAAGATTTTTCAGCTTCTCTAATCCAAACACGTGGGTCATAAAATTTCTTGTTAGGCTTATCATCACCCTCAGGATTACCGATTTGGCCTTGTAAGTAGCCTTCGTTTTTCTTGTAGTAGCTACCAACACCGTCCCAATATGCCCATTGCAGATCAGTGTCGATATTCATTTTGATCGCTCCGTATGAGATCGCCTCTCGGATTTCATCTCGAGAAGAGCCTGATCCACCATGGAATACAAAATTTACTGGATTACTACCTGTGCTATAGTTTTCCTGAATATAATCTTGAGAGTTTTTCAAGATCACTGGTGTTAGCTTAACGTTTCCTGGTTTGTAAACACCATGCACGTTTCCGAATGCAGCCGCGATAGTGAAATTATCACTTACTTCTTTTAGCTTTTCATACGCATATGCAACCTCTTCTGGCTGTGTGTACAAAAGTGAGTTGTCTATATCAGAATTATCGACACCATCTTGGAAATGAG
>CAZWLS010000164.1:0-6473 GCA_964634415.1 uncultured Roseivirgaceae bacterium
TGAAGATCTACGAGCACTTTATAAAGACGCATTAGAAGCTGGCATGCATGGACTATGTTTTAGTCCATACATGGAAGGCCAAGAGCCTGGACAACAATTGTCAGAAGAGCAAATTCGAAGACGTATAGAAATCATCAGACCATATACTAATTGGATTCGATCATTTTCATGTACTGAAGGCAATGAATTGATCCCCGAAATAGCAAAAGAATATGGCATGCAAACTTTAGTTGGTGCATGGTTAGGTAATGATCCGGAAACCAATGAAAAGGAAGTTGCCAATTTGATAGAAATAGCCAATAAAGGTTTTGTAGATATTGCCGCTGTTGGAAACGAGGTGATGTATAGAGGTGATCTTACTGAAGAAGAATTACTCAACTTCATTCACTTAGCAAAAAACGAAATAAAGAATGTGCCGGTGGGATATGTGGATGCTTACTATGAATTTAGGGAGCGTCCAGCGATTACGGAAGCCTGTGATGTGATCCTGGCCAACTGCTACCCCTTCTGGGAAGGTTGCGACCAGGATTATTCTCTCCTCTACATGAAGGACATGTACAATCAGGCAGCGCGTGCAGGGAATGGCAAAAAAGTCATCATTTCAGAAACAGGGTGGCCAGACAAAGGAACAAATTTGGAAGGTGCATACCCCTCAGAAGCCAATGCGATAAAATATTTTATTAACACTCAAAAGTGGTCAAAAGAAGAAGATATTGAGATTTTCTACTTCTCCTCTTTTGATGAGTCCTGGAAAGTTGGTGATGAAGGTGATGTTGGAGCTTTTTGGGGAATCTGGGATAAAGACGAAAAATTGAAATTCTGTTAATCCAATATTTGACATTAACTTAATTGTAAAGGGTATGCATGCTTGCTTACCCTTTTTTATTGGCTAAGTCTAAAACCTCCATTTCCTTACCTCATTTCTTAAGTAACTGATATTTGGGTTTAGTCAATTCCGCTTTCCACTTCTCACTTACATATTCACTGGATTGAATGCGAGCATCAACATGCTTAAATAGCGGATTATTTTTCCACATTATCTGTTGCTGCCAATTAGTATTGATATAGCTAAAAGCCTTAATCACATCACTGTTCTTCTCAATCGTTTCAAAAAATGGTATAAACCATTGTTCCCATAGCTTACTAGCCTGATCAGGATTGGAAAGTAGACTCGAAAAATACAATCCATCATTTTCCCTGACTGGAGTTGCTTCCGCGATAAATACAGGTTTACTGTGCTTGCGTGCAAACGTCAACATTTCGATGTCTGGATTACCAAAATATGAATACCCGCACCAATCGACATAAGCATCCCCGGGATACCATTCTTCTAGAATCTCTTGACTTGACCCCACTCCTTTTGATTGCCAGACAAAAGCAACATTATCAACTTCCAATTCATTAAAAACCGCATGCACTTTTTTCCAGGCATTTAGATAGTGTTTCTTGCTGTAATTATTCCAATCCCAACCATCAAATTCATATCCCAAGCGCAAGAATACAGGCCTTTCGAGACCCTTAACCCATAAAGCAAGATCTTTAATCAATTGATCATGATCACCCTTTGCAATCGCTTTTTCATGCCCCACCATTGAAACACCTAGAGCTAGCATCACCTCATTAAATTTTTCATTTTCGAAATGACATTTTGCACATGAATCACCTGCTCCCCAATTCGCAATTTCTTTCAATCCATCGTTCCCCTTAGTTATATATCCATAAGAATTTACTCCTGGAGAGAGGTTTGAATATAAGGTAATACCAGCCGGCATATCAAAGTAATCACAATATCCTTTACTATAATCCGAAAGGCCTCCAATGGTCTCAGTATCTTGACCAATAAAAACCAAACACCTGCCATCAGCAGGCTCAAATTTTGCAAACTTTCTCATGCGGCTATCAAATTCAGAAGGTGATTGTGAATAGCTCTGAAAGAAAAAACTTAGCAGAAAACATATAGAAACTGACCTCTTCACTTTTAGATTTTATATTAGGCAAAATGAATAAAAAAACCCCACTTGCTTCCGTGTGGGGTTTTAATTATGATCAATACGTTTGTATTAATCTGCCTTAGTTTACCTTAAACTATTGTTTTATAAATCTTCTATCTGTAGTACCATTTTCAGTGGTTAGTCTGATAAAGTATACTCCGGTTTCAAGACTGCTAACATCAATTTGAATATTAGAGTCTCTTAATACACTTGGAGCATTGAATACTTTTCCAGAAAGTCCAATTATTGAAATTGAATAGTCGCTAAGGTTTAACCCTCTTGGCGCTTCAATATTTAGACGTTCCACAGTTGGGTTTGGATATACAGTGATATCTTCTAATAAATTGTCATCCAATCCTAGAACAGTATTAATTACGATACCATCTTCATCGATCAAGCCTGTAAGAACTGACTCTTCTCCTTCGACTGCAGAAACTTCAGATGAAACTCTCCCAACACCAGGCACTTCTACGAATATGATATAGTCCCCAGTTGGTAGGCCATCAAAAGAAACAAATCCTTCGCTGTCAGTAATGCCATCTGCTACATACTCTTCGTCCATTGTTGTCAGGATTACCAACACATTTGCAAGTGCATCTCCCTGAGATACTCTTCCAGTCACTATTCTAGAGCTTCCATCATTAACTTCCTGTGCTTGGAAATTAATAGTAGCTCCATTTTCAACTGTTTCAACGGCTGAACTTGGCTTGGCAACCATTGATATATCTGCAACTCTATTTCTATCCATCACAATTAATGATGGAGTTGCATTTGGATCAATGATAGTAGAAACGTCACCATAGAACGTAGTTACAAAGTCTTCACTATTGGAAGCTACATATATGTAGTAACTACCTTCATCAAGAGATTCTATCACATAACTACCATCACTTGACAATGAAGCTGATTTGGTGTTATTGATGTCATCAATTTGGTAAATGACTACGTTACCATCCGTGAAAGCGGAGCCATCGGCTGAAACCATACCTGTAACCGTATAAGTTACCTCCGTACCTTCAGGATAAGTGAATTCAATCGAGTAGTTCCTCTCCGTAGTTCCATCTTCTGCTGTAACTATGACTTTTGAAGATCCTGGTAACGAAATCGCGTCTTCAATAACTACTGAAGCATTTCCATCTGTCGTGGTAGCTGTAACCGTAGGAACAGTTGTTACGCTCTCTTCAAGTTCTATCGAATACGCAAAAGTCTCAGAATCAAATCCATCAATAGTTACACCATTTACTTGTAAATCGCTTAGCGTAGCATCTTTGCTTAGATTTTCATCTATTGCATATTCTATTGTATATGTATTAGTATTTGACTCATCCTCAGATACTACGACAATAGTTGCAAATCCTGGCAATTCAGTAGGATTTGTAACAGTAACCATCGCTACGGCCTCTGTAGGAGTGGCTGTAACAACAGGGATATCAGTTGTTCCTTCTGGGAATTCGACATAGTATTCGAAAGTCTCAGGATCAAATCGATTCACAGATTCACTATTAACTAAAAGTTCGCTCAGTGTTGCCACAGATGAAGCTCCACCACCCGTTTCACCACCAAATGCTACATCATCCCAATAGTATACTGTTCCAGATTCTGCAGTATCGAAATTGAAGAATATAGAAGCTTTATCATACGTATTGGCAATGTCCAATGCAGATGTTCCAGAAACCTCATTAGAAAAATCAAATACTAAAGTCTCCCATTCATCTGCTACAGTTGTTGTTGCTTCGGTTTCTACGCTTATCGAGCTATTGCTTATATCCTCAACTTTCAATCTAACTGGTATGCCTGATGCTGGTGACAACACTCTAACACTTATCGTTGTATTTTCGGCTGTAAATGGAATTGCTCCAAATCCAGAATCCTCTCCAACGGTAGTTCCGGCCCATACTTCTGAAGCTGCCTCTGAAGATCCTTTCACAGATTGCACAACATTATTTTCAGAATCATTAGGGTCAGCCACGATCATAGATGCATTACCACCAAAGTCTGTGATCTCATAATCAATTGACTCGTCTTCGAATGTGATTGGAAGTTCTATATCACTTCCGCCGCCTCCGCCGCCATCACAGCTTGCATCAAAGGCAACCGTAACGTTTGCCGGAGGTGTGACTAATTGCCAATTACCTTCGAATGACACTTTACTCCACAACACATTCAGTTCAACCTCTGCAGGAGGAGTATCTGTCCAAGTAAGCGTTACACTTAATTCTCCTTCAACTGAATCATCAGTCTCACTAACTCCAGGGGAACCTGTAATTGGTCCTGATGAATTATTGACTATCAACGCATCTACTGGATCACTATCAGCTGAAGTTATCGTCACTTTCATTGAAGAAGCATCCACATTTTCAATGGTTAACAAAGCAGCTGAAGTAGTTTCTGCACTATTACTGTTATTATAAACAGTAGTTTCACAGTAGACACCTTCCTCACCAGTTCCGCCGCCTCCGCCGGAATCTCCTCCGAATTGCACATCATCCCAATAGTATACCTCACCATTTCCGGCAGTACCGAAATCGAAGAAGATCGAAGCTTTATCATAAGTATTTGCTGTATTCAAGGCTGCGGTTCCAGACGCTTGATTTGAGAAATCAAAGACTAAAGTCTCCCAAGTATTGGCAGCCGTAATGGTTGCCTCAGTCTCTACACTGATTGCACCATCGCTCTTATCTTCCACTTTGAGTCTTATTGGAACTCCAGCAGTTGAAGACCATACTCTCACACTCATGGTTGTATTTTCTGAAGTAAATGGAATAGCACCAAATCCAGAAGTCTCAGCTACTGTTGTTCCTGCCCATACTTCAGATGCAGCCATCGCTGTACCTTTTGTAGACTGAGCAACCTTGTTTCCAGAATCTTCTGGATCAGTTATGATTTCAGTAGCATTACCTCCAAAGTCATTAAACTCATAGTCTAACGCTTCGTCCTCAAAAGTAACTGGTAACTCAATAGAGCTACTTCCGCCGCCTCCGCCGGAATCTCCTCCGAATTGCACATCATCCCAATAGTATACCTCACCATTTCCGGCAGTACCGAAATCGAAGAAGATCGAAGCTTTATCATAAGTATTTGCTGTATTCAAGGCTGCGGTTCCAGACGCTTGATTTGAGAAATCAAAGACTAAAGTCTCCCAAGTATTGGCAGCCGTAATGGTTGCCTCAGTCTCTACACTGATTGCACCATCGCTCTTATCTTCCACTTTGAGTCTTATTGGAACTCCAGCAGTTGAAGACCATACTCTCACACTCATGGTTGTATTTTCTGAAGTAAATGGAATAGCACCAAATCCAGAAGTCTCAGCTACTGTTGTTCCTGCCCATACTTCAGATGCAGCCATCGCTGTACCTTTTGTAGACTGAGCAACCTTGTTTCCAGAATCTTCTGGATCAGTTATGATTTCAGTAGCATTACCTCCAAAGTCATTAAACTCATAGTCTAACGCTTCGTCCTCAAAAGTAACTGGTAACTCAATTGAGCCACTTCCGCCGCCACCGCCGGTATCTCCTCCGAACTGAACATCGTCCCAGTAATATACCTCTCCATTACCGCCTGTTCCAAAGTCAAAGAAAATCGAAGCTTTATCGTAGGTGTTTGCAGTATTCAAAGCTGCAGTTCCAGACGCTTGATTTGAGAAATCAAAAACTAAAGTCTCCCATGTATTGGCAGCCGTAATGGTTGCTTCAGTCTCTACACTGATAGCACCATCGCTCTTATCTTCTACCTTGAGCCTTACAGGAACCCCAGCAGTCGGGGACCATACTGTAACACTCATGGTTGTATTTTCAGAAGTAAATGGAATAGCTCCTAGTCCTGACATATCAGCCACAGTTGTTCCTGCCCAAATTTCAGAAGTTGACATTGCGGTACCTTTAGTAGACTGAGCAACCTTGTTACCAGAATCTTCTGGATCTGTTATGATAACCGTAGCATTGCCTCCAAAATCATTAAACTCATAGTCAAGCATATCATCTTCGAAAGTTATTGGAAGAGATAGCGTGCTTCCGCCACCTCCGCCGCCTCCGCCGCAGTCTGCATTAAATGATACTGTTGCATTTGCAGGTGGGGTTACCAGTTGCCAGTTGCCACCAAAAGAAACTTTACTCCACAATACGTTCAATTCTACCTCTGATGGAGGTGTACCTGTCCAAGTCAAAGTAACACTCAACTCTCCAGGCACTGAACTATCAACTAAACTTACTGCCGGAGAACCTGTAATGGGTCCTGTTGAGTTATTTACAATCAAATCATCTACAGGATCAGCGTCTGCTGAGGTTACAGTAACCTTCATTGAAGATGCATCCACATTTTCAATTGTTAGCAGTGCCGCAGATGCTGTTTCTGCGCTGTTGCTATTGTTATAGACTGTAGCAGCACAAAACTCATCGGTACTACCACCGCCTCCGCCGCCACTCATATCATCATAGAAGTAGATGTTGTCTAAGTATACCTCTGTAGTATTGGCTACATCCACTA
>CAZWLS010000164.1:6573-9010 GCA_964634415.1 uncultured Roseivirgaceae bacterium
CATCTTCCGTTGGTGCTGAAGCAGCAACACTCGGTGCTACTGGACCTCCGCCGCCTCCGCCGCCACCGGCGGTTGTAGTAAGTTTAATATTATCTACTAATAATGTCCCTCCTGCTCCTACGAATGCACCAGCAGCAAGATTAAAATGCATTGATAAAGTACTTGCAGCAGCATCTACGCTTGAGAAATCAAATGAATAACTAGTCCAGGTTGCATCATTTAAACCTTGGGTTTGCAAATCAAAATTATTTTCTACCCCTGCTCCTGGAATGTTTGTTTGTAAATGGACTGCTGTACCATTTAGTGCACCAACAGTTTTTAAATCAAATGTTAGCTGTACATCCGTTGCTCCATCATAATTAAGTCCAGAAGCATCATATTGAAAGATGTATCCTTTGCCATCTGTAGTACTATTACTTGCGGTTACTTGCAATGCTCCGCCAGTCACACCTAAACCATCACCCCATGAAAGTGATGCATCTGCACCCGCGGCATCACCAACTTCTGACCAACCAGTAGTTGATGATCCATCATCAAAAGTTAAATCAACCACATCCGTACCCATCGTAGGAGTTGATGACTGAATTTCATAAACTCTTACATAGTCAATTTCCATAGTTGCCTCAGAAAAAGTTGGATTCACTGATGGCATATTTCCTTCGATAGCAGTATTTAACAGTATGTATTGGTCTGCATCAAATGGCCAAGTAGAAGCATCTTGTACAGCAGGTTCATATGTGTAATGAACTACACCATCCACATCAAATACCATTTTATCTTCCGTCCATTCCAAGCCATAAACATGGAAATCGCTAGAAACTGTAGCGATGGTTTGAGATCCTTTATTTACTGTACCTCCAAAACTTGAAGGTGTATGCATAGCGCTCTGAACTACATTTTGATTAGATCCCCAGTGCTCCATGATGTCAATTTCTCCGCATGCAGGCCAAGCGGTTGTACCATCGGTGGCATCCCAGAAGCCTCCATTTTCATCTATATTTTTCCCTAAGGTCCAAATTGCTGGCCAAGTACCAGCCCCAGAAGGGAGTTTTGCTCGAACTTCAACCCTCCCATATGTAAATGCGAATTTTGAATTGAGTCGAGCTGAAGTGTAATCTTTTGTAACACCCTGGTCAGTATAACTTTCCTTTTTGGCTACAATTTTAAGAACTCCAGATTCTACAAATGAATTAGTAGATTCATCTGTGTAGTGTTGAAGCTCTCCATTAAACCATGAAGTACCAACAGGGAATAAAGTCTGATGGTACCACTTGCTCGGGTCTGGTGCTCCGTCCGTGTCAAATTCGTCCGACCAAACCAACACATAGTTTGGATCAGTCTCAAAGACCGGGTTGTTAGAATAAGTAAAGGTGAGTAGACATAGAATTGATAAGGTTGAAAGTATTACTCTTTTCATATTGACGGGGTTTGTTGTTTATGACAAATTGCCGATCATAAAATTCTTTATTAAGATTTAATAACAGAATTAATTCACTACAACAAAACCACAACAAGAATAAAATTCTATTGTTTGACACATCCTCAAAATTCTAACATTGAAAAATTTTAGAATTTTCTAAAATCAGCCATAATAAGACCAAAAAGGCTTTTTTTTCACTTTTTATGGACTTGAACAACCAATAAAACGTAGAGTCTTTAGCTACAAAATCAAATTACTTATCCCATACATTTGAAATTTTCAATATCATAATAGTTGTAGCTACAGCTATTATGATGTTGTGGGATTTTCAAAGACTTTCCTAATCAAGACAGGATATATATGACAATACAAAATATAGTTAGCAATAAAAAAACCACTATTTGAAGTGGGTTATTTTTTTTATTGGTTGTTGTCTTCGACAAAGGTTTTATAAAGGAATCCATCTGTATTCCATTTCACCTCATCAAGCACATTTGCAATATGGTAGGCAATCAAGAGATTATATTTCAGTTCTGTTGTGGCAGATTCAAAATCAAGAGGTTGATTCATATCATCATCCGGTCGATGATACCGTGTAACTAGCCATTTATCTAATACTGCGCCTGCATCAACAGAATCGACCACACCATTATAACCTCCAATCACCCAGATTGCAGGAATCCCCTCCGCAATAAATGAATATTGATCACTACGTACAAAAAAGGTTTCTTCGGGACGTTTATCTTCGGAACGAGTTAAACCCATCATTTCTATGGCATAATCAGCTGATTCAGACAGGTTTGAATGTTCATACCCATATGCAACCACATCTTTGGCTCCAACAATTAAGTTTATAATCCCATCCATATTCTGATTAGCTACAATCTTACTTTTCTCTATAGTAGGATATTTTGCAAAATACTCAGAGCCAAGTAGGCCTCTTTCCTCAGCGGTTACCCATAGAAACATAACTGATCGTTTTGTTTCCATCTTAGAAATCTTATCTGCCAGTACCAA
>CAZWLS010000165.1:0-8973 GCA_964634415.1 uncultured Roseivirgaceae bacterium
TTGAGATTTTTTACAACATCATTGGATAATTTAAAATCTTCATATTCTTGAGATTCGCCAACTTCAGCAACATGCAGCGCCAATCCAATTTTTCCTTCTGAAAGTTTGGCTGATTGGTTGGCATTTTTAGTTTCCACTCCGCGTGATTCTAAATAGGACTGAATCTCCTCCGTACTATTCGGTGGTACATTCACCAATTGAGTTCTAGAAGTGATGGTTGCCAATAGGCTATCATAACTGTAAGATGCTAATAGATATATGGTCTTTTTGGGTGGCTCTTCTAATATCTTGAGGATGGCGTTTGCAGAGCTAGAATTCATCAGTTCAGGAATCCAAATCAAAAGAATTTTAAATCCGCCTTCGACCGAGCGCATGCTCACATTTTTGAGCATCTGTCTGCTATCTTGTCTGCTTATCAGTAAATTCTTGTTTTCCTGTCCATACTTCCGTGTCCATGCTTCCAGGTCTCCAAATGGTGATTCAATTATAAATTCCCTAAATGCTGGGATGGCCTCTGCAAGAACCTTTTCATACTTATTTTCCGCTGCTGATACCTTTGGAAAATGTAAGTGAATGTCAGGATGAACAAGTTTATTAATCCTGACGCAATTGGGACAGGTTCCACAACTATCTTCTTCAGTCTTGTTTTCGCACATGAGGTAGCTGGCGTAAGCTAAAGTCATCGGTAAAACTGCAGTCCCTGGTCTACCGGCAAAAAGTTGAGCATGGGCTACTTTACCCCTTTGATGAGCAGAGATAAGCTGCTTTTTTAGTTCGTAAAGTCCAGGTATAGTTGAAAATTGCATGAATTATTTCTTGTCCCACACCCTATTTTCGGATGTGATTTCAAAGATATGTGATAGCATCGCTTTGTCTGCTTCAGTTAGCGATTTGTTTCTCCTTTTCATCACAAGATCAGCTGTTTCAAAAACTTTCCTAGTTTGATAGGTAGAAAACCCCGAGGAACCACCCCAAGCAAATGATGGAATGATGGTGCGTGGGAATCCATCCCCAAAAATATTCGCAGAAACACCTACAGTGGTTCCTGTATTGAACATGGTATTAATTCCACATTTGGAATGATCTCCCATTATCAAGCCACAAAATTGAAGTCCAGTGTCTTTGAATCTACCACTTGCAAAATCCCACATTTTAACGTTGGCGTAATTATTCTTCAAGTTAGAATTATTTGTATCCGCACCGAGATTACACCATTCACCAATGACTGAATTTCCAAGGAATCCTTCATGCCCTTTGTTGGAATAGCCGAAGATCACAGAATTCGATACTTCCCCGCCTACCTTACTGTGAGGACCTATTGTGGTATCGCCTTTTATTTTTGATCCCATATTCACAACCGAATGTTCGCACAAAGCAAACGGTCCTCTGATCAATGAACCCTCTTGAATTTCAGAATCCTTGCCAATATAAATGGGACCGTTCTCAGCATTTAAAACCGCAGCTTTAACAATTGCTCCTTCCTCAATAAAAATCTGGTCCCCATAAGTTTTGGTATACGGGTCGTTCAAACTGCAAGACTTTCTTCCTTGGGTTAGTAAGTCAAAATCGGACTTTATTGCATCACCATTTAGTTTGAATATATCCCATGGATAAGACATATGTGTTACTTCATCAAGTATCACTTTATTCCTTGTTCCAACTTCAAAAGCTTCGTCTTCATCAAAGAATCCCGCGATAATGTCATCGTTAGAAACAATCACCTCATTTTCCTTCAAATCTGAAATCGCACGAAGAAGTTCATTTGTGGGGAGCACATTCCCTAGTATGGTTAGTGATCTGCTTTCTGGTCGATCAAACAACTCACTTAAATATTCTTGTGATCTAAAAAAGACTTTTGATGAATTGAGTTGAATAGTCCACTTTTCGTGAATTTTTAAAATACCTATGCGAACATCTGATACAGGGCGAGTATAACTCAGTGGTAGCATTCGCTTCCATGATTCTTCAGTGTCTATGAAGGTTATTTGCATGAATCAAACTTAGTTTGTTTTAGCAAAAAGGCACAAAAAAAGTCTTCAGGAAAACCCGAAGACTTTGAATTTCTTTTGCAATAAGAATTACTTCTTCTTGTACTTTCTGTTGAATTTCTCCACTCGACCAGCTGTGTCCAAGAAAATTTTCTTTCCTGTATAAAATGGGTGAGATGCAGAACTAACTTCGACTTTGATCAAAGGATATTCGTTGCCGTCTTCCCACTTGATCGTCTCTTTTGAAGTCATTGTTGATTTCGTCAAAAATTTGAAATCACTTGTAGTATCAAGAAAAACAACTTCGTTGTACTCTGGATGTATATCTTTTTTCATGAGTCTTTTATTTCTTTCTATTGTCAGATGAAAATTCGCATGTTCTTCCATGCTTGTCCTCACCACTTTTTGTCTCGTTTTCAAAAAGGATGGCAAAGATAGACATTATTTTATCTTCTTCAAACCCATTCATTCAACTAAAATGGAATATGTTTGATTCATGAGAAAAATATTTTGGATTATTAATCTTCTCACCACCAGTATCTTGTGTGCTCAGACTACTGATTTTGCGCTTGGCCATGCAATATATCAAATTACCGAAATGGAAGATATTCGTAGCTCTGAGGGTTTCAGCTCTACTATAAAGCCATTTTCGAGACAGTCCGTCTATGATTTGACATTAGCCAATTCTAGCTTATACCTGAGCAAAGAGTTACGTTCATTCAACAATGATTCTACAAAATCCACTAAACCACTGTTTAAGAAGCTCTACACATATCCAGCTGATATGTATTTCTATCATGATAAAAGCCTAGAGCTTCACGTCAATCCCGTAGCTCACATATCATATAGCAAAACAAATGACGCATTAGGATCAGCCTATGTAAATAGCAGAGGAATAGAATTGAGGGGTAGGATAGATGAGAAAATCGCATTCTATACCATGGTGACAGAAAATCAAGCTAGATATCCTGTTTATGTGAATGACATTCGCGATAGCACGCTTGTTGTACCCTATGAAGGATTTTGGAAGCAGTTTGGCGGTACCGGAGTGGATTTCTTACGAGCTCAAGGGTATATTGACTTTGGAATTACAAAAAGTATTTCGGCTCAATTAGGATTTGGAAAGCATTTTGTCGGTAATGGGGTTAGATCGTTGATATTATCGGATTATTCTAATAATTATCCCTATCTGAGAATTAATACCGAAACAAAAATCTTTGATTACACGAATGTCTTCGCTGAATTAATCCCCGGAGTAAGAGGTGGAACTTTCGGACTTGAAGGAACAGGGGGCTTTGGAAAAAAATATATGGCCTTTCATCACCTGAACATTAAAATCAAGCCGAACCTGCATATTGGCCTCTTTGAATCGGTAATGTATGGAGATTCAACAGGTGGACTCAAAGTGGAATACTTAAATCCAATAATCTTTTATCGAGCAGTCGAACAACAGAATGGCAGTGAAGACAATGCCTTTCTTGGGCTGGATTTTAAATGGAACATAAAGAATAGGGTTTCATTATATGGACAGCTTGTGATTGATGAAATGGTGGTTTCAGAAGTTTTTGCTGGCAATGGATGGTGGGGCAATAAACAAGGATTTCAACTGGGAGCTAAATACTTAGAGCCCTTCAAAATTGAGAACTTAATGGTTCAGGCTGAAGTGAATCGGGTACGCCCTTACACCTATGCCCATGAAAATGGTTTTACAAGTTATAGCCATTATAACCTTCCGCTTGCACATCCATTGGGAGCTAATTTCACTGAATACATAGCCAGAGCTAACTACAGACTCAATGATCAATGGAGTTTTGAAGGTATGTTTATGAGGGCAAGCTATGGAAATGACATTGGAGACGTAAACTATGGGCGAGATATTTTAAAGGACTACTTGGTAAGAAGGCCCGATGGTAGCGGTGGGAATTTAGATTTTGGAAATGATCATCTGCAGGGAAATAAAACAAATTTGAACATGTTGTTTTTAAGAGCAAGTTATATGCCTAAACATAACTTGTTTGTAGATCTAGATGCTACTATCAGACAGGAGGCTGACTCAGAAGGGTTGATAGATACATCTTACTCAGTTTTAGGACTATCTATACGATGGAATATGCCATCAAGAAGATATTTGTTTTAAGAACTCAGAAATAGGTTCTTTTACCTTTAAGAAAATTATCTGTTTTAAAACTTCAAAAGTTTCATAACTTTCAGGCATACTCAAGACTAATGCAAAGGTTTAAACTCATCTTCCACATCTTGTACGTGATTATCGCCTTGGTAATAATGTACTTCTCAGTGGATATACTACTAAATACTGAACAGTATTTATCGAAGATCAAGCTTTCCTCCTATATTAAGTTCCCTAGGTATGTAATGGGGCTTTTTCTATTTATTTCCATTTTAATGTTGGTTGAATTCGTGCTTGCACAATTGAAGATTCATAGTATTAAAAGTGGAATAGATGATCTCAAATCCGAGATTGTGGAGCTAAAAGCAAAGCTTTA
Source organism: uncultured Roseivirgaceae bacterium (assembly GCA_964634415.1). GTDB lineage: Bacteria > Bacteroidota > Bacteroidia > Cytophagales > Cyclobacteriaceae > Ekhidna. The sequence goes on from CAZWLS010000165.1 coordinate 4,493, forward strand.
TGATAAGGCTCAGGAGGAGGATGATCCTGAAGAAGATGATGAGGATGATTCTGAAGAAGGAGACCAGGACGAGGACGATAATTAATTACTCAACTACCACCATTTGTTATTCAATAATTAATCAGACCTAATCAAAAAATTAAGGTTTAAAGAATACGAATGCTAGCAAAAACTTATGGAAGCGCTGTTTATGGCGTAGACGCCTATAAAATCACAATAGAAGTTAATGTAGGTCAGGGCACAAAATTTTTTATGGTTGGGCTTCCCGATTCTGCTGTGAAGGAAAGTGAACAGCGAGTAGAATCAGCTATTAAGAATTATGGCTATAAAATGCCTAGGCAAAAGGTAGTAGTAAATCTTGCTCCGGCTGATATTAAAAAAGAGGGGTCTTCCTATGATTTGCCAATTGCCCTCGGAATATTAAAAGCTTCAGAACAAATCAATGCTGCGAAGCTAGAAGAATATGTAATAATGGGAGAGTTGGCTCTTGATGGCACACTCCGTCCTATAAAAGGTGCTTTACCTATTGCTATCGAGGCTCGAAAGAATGAATTCAAGGGGTTCATATTGCCTAAAGAGAATGCTGTAGAAGCGGCCATAGTTGATGGCCTTGATATTATTGGGGTTCATGATATAAATGAAGCAATTCGGCATCTTGAAGGTGATGAAATTATTGAACCATTAGCTTATGATACGCGTGATGTGTTTTATGCTGATTTAGATAACTATGAATCTGATTTTTCAGATGTTCAAGGTCAGGAGAACATTAAACGTGCAATGGAAATTGCTGCTGCCGGTGGCCACAATGTGATTATGATTGGTCCCCCTGGTGCCGGCAAAACAATGTTGGCAAAACGACTTCCTTCAATTCTTCCTCCGTTGACTTTACATGAAGCATTGGAAACAACGAAGATTCATTCTGTAGCAGGTAAATTAGGAACAGAGGGGAGGCTGATCTCACAAAGACCGTTTAGGCAACCACATCATACGATCTCCGATGCTGCGCTAGTAGGAGGTGGTGGAATTCCTCAGCCGGGGGAAATATCTCTTGCGAATAATGGAGTTCTCTTTCTCGATGAGTTGCCTGAATTTCAACGTTCAGTCCTGGAAGTTATGAGGCAGCCATTGGAAGAAAGGAAAGTCACTATTTCAAGGGCAAGAGTATCCTTGGATTATCCTTCCAACTTTATGCTAATAGCAAGTATGAATCCTTGTCCGTGTGGATATTATAATCATCCTGAGAAGGAGTGTGTTTGCGCCCCAGGAGTGGTACAGCGGTACCTTAATCGCATCAGTGGACCATTACTTGATCGAATAGATCTTCATGTTGAAGTTACGCCTGTGTCTTTCGAGCGAATGACAGAAAACAGAAAGACAGAATCAAGTGCTGTCATAAGAGAACGAGTCATTAATGCGCGCGAAATTCAAAAGGATAGATTTAATAATCAGGTAGGGGTTTTCAATAATGCGATGATGAGTTCAAACATGGTAAAAGATGTTTGCGAAATAAATAGTGCTGGAAAGGCACTATTGAAAACAGCCATGGAACGTCTGGGATTGTCTGCAAGAGCATATGATCGAATATTAAGAGTTTCTCGGACTATTGCAGATTTGGCAGATTCGGATTCTATTGCGATTGAACATTTAGCAGAAGCTATTCAATATCGTAGTTTAGATCGTGAAGGATGGGCTGGATGACTTTTGATTTAAGTGTATTTCTAACTAGAATAGTGCCAATAAGTTAAGATTATTCAATTGCACGACTCCTTAATTGATTCAATAACATCTTATGCTAGTCTTTCTGAACAAGAGATCGACTTATTCATTGAAAAGCTAGAAACGAAGAAGTTCGGCAAAGGAGAGCTTCTTTTAGCTATCGGCGACGTATGCATGGGATGGGCCTTTGTTAATAAAGGCAGCTTCAGAGAATACTATACTGATGAGGAAGTAAATGAGGTGATAACTAACTTGTTTACGGAAAACAAATGGGCCTTAAATCATGCAAGCTTTACTAGTAGGAAACCATCTCAAAGCAAGATTGAAGCATTTGAGGAAAGTGAGGTTTTTTTTATCAACATTGAAGATTTACATGACCTTATTCACAAATCACCTTCTTACTTTGCTTTAGGGAAAATACTAGAGGTTGAAGCAAATAGACTACAATCGAACGCAACTCCTGAAGAGAAATACCTACAGTTACTTGAGCACAATCCTAAGATCATTCAGGTATTCCCACTGAAATTTATTGCATCATACTTAGGGATGACGCCTGAAACATTAAGTCGGGTTAGAAGAAAAATCCAATAACATTTCTTGATTTCGATCAAGCACTCATTGCCCGTTCGGCACCTATGTTTGTTCAAAAAAAAGATGGAACTTAAAGAACAAAAAGGAGCTGGACTTTCCCTAATTGTAGGCTCACTATTAATGATTGTCACCATGGTATTGCACCCAGTTGGTGGTGATTTCAATCATCTGGTAAAAATTTTTACCATGGGTAAAATAGCCCATGGAATAGCTATTCTTTCCTTGCCTTTTGTCACTTACGGATTCTGGGGACTTACAAGAAGACTGAAAGGAGAGCCATTTTTATCCAATGTAGGATTTACGATCATATTGTTTGGACTAATAGCTGCCATGCTCGCAGCCGCTACCAATGGGTTTGTCCTTATGGATTTTGTGCAATCTTATAAAGATACATCTCAAGATACAATTGATTCATTGCAGCCATTCTTTGTGTTTATGAGAAAATTTAATCACGCATTTGATTTTATTTTCATTGGAGGTATATGCCTTTCTATCCTGTTTTGGTCAGTTGCTATTATAAAATCAAAAGCTCTCAACGTTTGGATAGGTTATTTTGGGGCTATCCTATCAACCCTAGGGATTGTTTTGTTTGTATCCGGCTATGAGTTAATTCACTTAGTAGAATTTAGAATTTTTGTTTGTGGAAATGCTGCTTGGATTTTATGCACAGGCATATTCTTAAGACGAGAATAAATCCAAATTTAAGATCTGAGTAGGTGAACTACTCAGATCTTAATTGTTCTGCCGGATTAATTTTGCTTGTCTGATAAACTATATATCCTATCGCTATCACTACAATACCCATTACAACCAAGGTCGCTTTCACAAAATGATCTACACCCGAACTAATGTGATAAGCATAAATTATATCAAACACACTCATTAAAATGTAGTGGCTAGATGTCAAGCCCACAATTGATGCGATTCCAAGAAGCCAATAAAGATCTTTACCGAGTAGATGAATGATGGTATTTCTTGAAGCGCCAAGTACTTTTCTGACGCCAAATTCCTTACTCCTCTTTTGAACTTTGAGCGAAATCAGTGTATATAGACCAAGCATTGATATAAGTATGGAAATAATAGCCATAAATAGATTGATCTTGACAAAGACACTATTGGTTCCTCTCACACTCTGCTTGATATCTTCCTGTGGAAATCCTTTATAAAGCTCCTGTGGAAATGCTTGATACCATACGCGCTCCATTTCACTGTTGATAATTTTTTGATCACCAGATACTTTGGCTACAATATAATTGTAGTTCTCCTCTGGGGCATGTCTAATAACAGTTGGTCTAATTTTGTTTGACCCCATGATATTGTGAACATTAAAGTCATCAACCACGCCAATTACTGTAAATCGTTCATCTTCTATTTTAATGGTTTGGTTGAGTAGGTCTTTGCCGAATTGTTTTTCGAGCATTGTATTTACAATTACCTTATCAGAATTATCACCTAATTTTTTGAAGTATTCACCTTTTTTTAATCTCAGACCCATTATCTCGGCATAATCCTCACCGGTTTGGAGCATTGTAATAGATATATCTGTACCATCCTGATCAAGGTATCTAGATAGTGTGGAGAATCCGATAAGATGGCGTGACCCAGCAGTGGCGGTTACACTGGGTTCTTTTTCTAGTAAATCCGCTAATACTTGATATTGATCTGGACGATTTAGCGGGATATTTACGATCTGATCGATGTTGTAACCGCGATCAAGTTCATCTTGAAAGTATGTATTATCAACATTAAGAAATAAGCCAAAAATATTATAAAAGCACAACGAAAATTGAAACGTTAGTAGCACAATCATCAGTTTATTTTTTCCTGATAGTGCGACCTTATCTTTAAATATTTTAAGTGTTGAAAATTTTGAAATGTAGAGTGATGGATAAGCTGCAGAGAGCACCGTCACAATTAATATTAAAACTATTGCAAACTGTATCAAAGTAATGAGAGGAACCCGATCCAATTGGATTAGCTCGCGCTGAAACATTGCATTGTATGCAGGAATTAGGATCGCAGAAATCCCTATTGATACGAAGACCGCAACGGATATTAAAAAAGTATTTTCAATCATAAATTGAGTGATCGTACTTTTTCTATTTCCACCCATTACTTTTCTAACAGCAATTTCTTTTAGTCGCTTGCCTGAGAGCGCAATACTGGTATTGATG
>CAZWLS010000166.1:0-8963 GCA_964634415.1 uncultured Roseivirgaceae bacterium
GGCTATGTTCCTGGCGGTGGACTTTATCCCTCTGCTCTTGGAGATTTCATAGCTGCAGTAAGTAATAAATATGCTGGTATCTTCTTTCCAGCACCTGGCGCAGCACGAATGGAAAACATGCTCATCCGTTGGATGAACCAGTTGATGGGGTTCCCAAAAACAGCCACTGGCAACCTTACTTCGGGAGGATCTATTTCTAATTTAATAGCAGTAGTAACCGCCCGAGAAGCAAAAAATATTAAAGCAAAAGACTTTGATAAGCTCGTGGTCTATTTATCTGATCAAGCGCATCATTCATTGCAGAAGGCACTACGAATAGCAGGGCTTGGAGAAGCTCAGATGCGATATCTTCCCATCAACGAAAACTTCGAATTGGATATTTCCGATCTGGATCGATTGATACAAGAAGACCAATCAAACGGTCTTATACCCTTCATCATCAATGCTTCACTAGGCACTACAAATACAGGAACCATAGATCCAATACATTCAATGAGTGAAACAGCCTCAAAATATGGAGTTTGGTTTCACGTAGATGCAGCGTATGGAGGTTTTTTTAGATTACTACCAGACATTGCGAAGAGAACAAAGGGTATAGAAAAAGCAGACTCAATAACACTTGACCCACACAAAAGCCTCTTCCTACCTTTTGGATCAGGCGCAGTATTAATTAAAGACTTAAAATCGCTTTACAAAGCGCACAGGTATACTGCAGACTATCTTCAAGACCTTGTGGACTCTGAGCAAGAAGTTAATGCGGCTGACGTATCTCCAGAATTAACCAAGCATTTTAGAGGTTTACGAATGTGGTTACCATTAAAATTATTTGGTATAAAATCATTTAGAGCAGCACTCGAAGAAAAAATGCTCCTGGCTCAATATTTCAGAAATATACTATCTGAGAAAAATGGATTTGAAGTTGGACCTTCACCAGATCTATCCATTACCATCTTCCGATATACTCCTCAAAATGGTGACGCAAATAGTTTTAATGAAAAACTGATCAAAGCAATTCAAGATGATGGACGAATCTTCTTGTCTTCAACTACCATCCACGGTAAATTCTGGATTCGAGTTGCGATAGTTGTGTTCCGGACGCATAAAGCCAAAATTGACTTACTCATAAAGATTATTGAGGAGAAGGTTGAAGAACTATTGAATGCTTAGAAAGCTTCGCTAATACCGATATATATACCGGTTTGTCCACCTCGCGCTACTCCTATGTCAAGCCTGGCATTGAGTCTACGCTCCGGGATGATTGCAAGTCTGCCTCCTAGTCCAACAACGTATTTGAATTCTGAAGGACTAAAATCATCAACATCAAAAGCTACATCTCCTACTCCTGCGAATACTGTCATTCCAAAGCGCCAAAATAATGGTCTACGATACTCTACTTGCGTATACATCATTTGACGATCCCGATATAAGCTTGCATTCGCAATTCCTCTCAAACGTTCATCTCCTCCAAGTTGAGGTAGTTTATAAAATGGAGCTCCTGTACCAAATGTCAGTTGCGTCCTAAATTGAAAAGCCAGTATATGTTTTTGATCTTTTAAATCGACATATTTTCTAAAATCCGCCAGATAGCTAGAAAAACCAAAATCTCCGATTTCATTTATCAAAAGTCTACTCGAAATGAAATACCCTTTTGTTGGATAGAGTGTATAATCTCGTGTATCATATCGAAATGAAGGTCCTAGACTTGCAAGGTTGCCCCCATTCAGTCCTACGGGCAAATCAGTTTCTAACATTCCTCCTTCTATCTTATCTCTAAGGCTGGTGAAATGGAAATCAAATGCAATCCCAATAAACATTTTAGGATTTAAGGGATGTAGAAATTGTCCTTCAATCTGAAAAAAACGATTCGTATACATTTCTGAAACATCAGGATCACGATCATTTCCAATTCCATAGTATGAATCAGGGAAATTGAAATACCTCATTGAAGCATTTAAGTTTCTCCCATTCGCGAAGTAGTAATCGAAGTTTACAGCGGCAATAGATTGCCTTTTTAGTGTGTAAATGAAGAATGGAGTTAGCGTAGATTGCCGTTGAAATCCTGACTCTGCATCCTCAGAGTTGCCCAAAACCCATATTGCAGCTCCACCAAATTGCAAACTTGTCTCTGGCGCATAACTTATCGCTGGAAAAACAGCAAACGAATTCTCATTCGAAGTAGTGTCTGGTTCTTGTGCAAAAACACAAAAAGGAAGGAGGAGAAGAACTCCTAAAATTCGTTTCACTAAAAAGGACTAGTTATGGAATTTCACACATCTACAGCTTAGGTAGTGTCTATCACCCACCTTAGAATGATAGATATTTTCATCACCTTTTTTAAGCGTGATTATACCTGCAGAGTTGCTATCCTTTAATTCATTGTCCCACCAGTTTCCGTGAACACCAATTCCTTTAAATGTTCCATCTGGATTTCCAAATCCACCAAAAAGCATATCCATATCACTGGCTTTTCCTTCTATCAGATACTTCCCTGAGTGATGCCAGCCCCCGAAAAAGTGAAAGAGGTGTTTCCATTCATGTATAGTAGGTACATGCCAACCATCTGGGCACGCCAGGTTAGCTTGTTCATAATTATAAAGCCTACCAAAAGTATTCCCATACTCTCCCGTATTGTTATACACCTTAGATCCAGGCACTTCAAAGGTTACATTCTCAGCAAACCATGTACGTTCAATGGTTCTTCCATTATGTTCTCTTATGAAGGTGATAGTGGTATAAACTTTCCCATCTCTTTCATCAGTGTACGAACCCATTTTATGAGAAAATTTCTTACTCTTCTCTTCTCTGTTTTGCGCATTAACAAATGCTGCTGAAAAGAAGACCATACAAACTGCAAGGTAATATTTAGCTTTCATCTTCGGTGGTTTAAATCATTAAAAGAAACAAGCAACAAATCTAATCCCTTACTTCAACAATCATCTCAATTTCTACGGCAATGTTACGCGGTAAAGCCGCCATCCCAACTGCTGCTCTTGCATGTTTTCCTCTATCCCCAAACACTCCTACCATTGTATCAGAAAATCCATTGATCACTTCAGGTTGATTTCCGAAATCGCTTGCACTGTTTACCATCCCTAATACTTTGACAATCCTTACCACTTTATTCAAGTCTCCAATTTCTGCTTTCAAAGCAGATAACTGTGCCTGCGCAACTAGCTTTGCAGCTTGATATCCCTCTTCTACTGTGAGGTCTTCTCCCACTTTTCCAGTCACATATCCACCTTCCGGTAAATTAGGACCTTTTCCAGCCATGAATACCAAGTTTCCTGTACGTACGGCATTTACGTAGTTTCCTGCCGGAGGAGCCGGCTCTTTTAGCTCAATACCCATTTCAGCTAATTTACTTTCGACATCATAGTCATAAAGTGCTGTGGTATCTGCGTTTGCTATATCATGTGTATGATCATGAGAGTGATTACAAGCTGAAAGAAAGAGGATGGAAATGAAAGTAAGCAATAAAGTCCGCACAATATCAGTATTTTAAATTTTAGGTAATAAAGTTACATGACATCCGCGAACCCATTGCTCCAATTAGGCGATTAGATACAAATCCAACCTCTTTTATCTGATTGAATTCAATAGCGAGTATAGATATCTGTGAAATAAAAAAGCAGTATCGCTTTCGCAACACTGCTTTTGATAACTATTTGTCTACCTTGACTATTCGGCTTCTCTAATTGCCTTAAACTCAGAACCTTCCTTCCACTTAGGCCAAGTATCGGAATTAGCAACATTAAGACCTACTTCCATCAACAATGCACCATCTAGCGCCATACCGTCATATACCCAACTATCACTAAATTCATCTTGCGGTCTGTGATACTGCGATGTTAAATAGATCCTATTCAGACTGTCAATATATGATACTCCCTCGGTCATATGTTCATAAGATCCAGAGGCGTAAAGCGCTGGAATACCAACTTTTGCAAATTGAAAATGGTCCGATCGGAAAAAATAGCCTTTTCCTGGATCTGGATCTGGAATGATATAGCGCCCTTGTTTCTTGGCAACTTCTTCAGCAATATCTTCTAATTCCGATTGCCCATATCCTACCACGGTCAAATCTTTCATTGGGCCAAAGGTGGTGATACCGTCCATATTAATATTCGCTACTGTCTGAGCTGGAGGATAAATGGGGTTTTCTCCATAATGCTTAGACCCCAGAAGTCCTTGTTCTTCAGCTGTGACAGCTAAGAATACAACAGATCTTTTTGGCTTGTCCATTTTGCCCATAGCCTCAGCAATTCCAAGCAGTGTAGCTGTTCCTGATGCATTGTCGTGTGCACCATTATAAATGCTATCACCTTCAATCTCTGGGCCTATTCCAAGGTGATCCCAATGAGCAGAATATATGATGTATTCGTCTGGGTTTTCAGAACCAGTGATTTTTGCAACTACATTCTTAGATTGATCACGTTTGATTTTGTTTGTTACTGAAACCGAAGCATTCATACCAAGACTCACAGCTTTGAATTCCCTGCTTCTAGATCTAGCGGCAAAATTCTTCATATCTACATTTGACGCTTCAAAGATTTTGATCGCCGCATTCCTGGTGATCCATCCTAAAATTTCAGGTTGATAAGCACCACCACTCTGATCTAAGTATAAGCTTGCACCTGACCAGGAATTTCTTACAACTGACCATCCATATCCTGCAGGAACTGTTTCATGGATAATTAAACATCCAGCCGCACCTTGTCGAGCAGCCTCCTCATATTTATAGGTCCAACGACCATAATACGTCATTGTCTCACCTTTAAAGAAGGTAGAATCCCCTGAAGCAAAACCAGGATCATTCACTAAAACAACTACAGTTTTACCTTTCACATCTAATCCTTCATAATCATTCCAATCATATTCAGGTGCAACAACTCCATATCCTGCAAAAACAAGTTCTGAAGCATCGATTGATGTAGACTCTACTACTTTCTCTGTATATGCAACAAATTCATCAAGCACCTTCAACTCAACCGTCTGACCATTGCCTTCAACAGTCATTACCTCAGATGGGCTAGCAGTAAGTTCTACCATCGGCACATCCTGAGTGTAAGAATCCCCGTTTCCTGGCTCCAAACCATAGGCTTTGAATTGATCTATTAAATAATTTACCGTTTTAGTTTCTCCCTCTGTGAAAGGCTTTCGGCCTTGAAAATCATTAGAAGCTAGCGTCTCTACATGCTTCTGTAATGAAGCTTCGGATATCTCAGGTGTTGCTGATGATTCAGAACTAGTTGTCTCAGAGCTAGGTTGACATGCATAAAACATGACTCCAAGACTTAATAAGGCAAGGTATTTTTTCATAATAACGTGTTTTATAAGGGCGCCAATTTAATGGAAATTAGAGAAGTGAATCTATTCTAATCTTCTCATAGTCAGAATCTAATTATCTTAGATAGTTCCTAACTATCAATTAAACCTAATATGAAAAAGATTCTAAGTTTCGGACTTATTGTCATCCTACTAAGTAATTGTACTACTACTGACACAACTGAAGAGTCAACCACTCAGGTATCGCCAATGCAAGAGAGAGTTGACATCTATAAAGAAGTTAAACTAACTACAGACATCAGCGTGTTGAGTGACAGTGAGAAGCAAATGATCCCTTTGATGATTGAAGCTTCTAAAATTATGGACGAACTTTTTTGGTATGAAGCCTATGGGAAAAAAGACTCACTATTGGCTGCCATCACTGATGAAGCAGCCAAAAAATACGTGAATATAAATTATGGGCCATGGGACAGACTTGATGATAACACCCCATTCTTAGAAGGTGTGGGCACCAAACCGGAAGGAGCAAACTACTATCCTGTAGACATGACAAAAGAAGAATTTGAAGCTGCTGATCTTGAAGGTAAAACAAGTCTATACACATTCATAAGAAGGGACGATTCAGGTAATCTTATTACAGTACCATATTATGAAATGTTTGCTGATCAAGTGAAGCAAGCGTCTGACCTCTTACGTCAATGTGCTGACTTAGCAGAGGACGAAGGATTAAAAAAATATCTATCACTCAGAGCCGATGCCTTATTAAATGACGAATATCAACCAAGTGACATGGCTTGGATGGATATGAAAACCAATGGATTGGATTTCGTAGTTGGTCCAATAGAAAACTATGAAGATAAGCTTTATAACTACAAGGCTGCTCATGAAGCCTATGTGCTAGTTAAAGACAAAAGTTGGAGTGAAAGGTTAGCCAAATACGCAGCATTCTTACCCGAACTACAGGAAGGGTTACCTGTTGCAGATGAGTACAAAGCCGAAAAACCTGGAACAGACGCCGACCTAAATGCCTATGATGTAGTTTACTATGCCGGAGATTGTAATTCAGGATCCAAAACAATTGCCATTAATCTACCTAACGATGAAGAAGTGCAACTTGCTAAAGGATCCAGGAGACTCCAACTCAAGAATGCCATGCAAGCCAAGTTTGACCACATTCTTGTTCCGATAGCAGATGTTTTAATACATCCAGATCAGCGTAAGCACATCACTTTCGATGCCTTTTTTGGTAATACTATGTTTCATGAAGTAGCACATGGATTAGGAATTAAGAACACAATCAATGGAAATGGGACTGTAAGAAATGCATTGAAGGAACATTCATCAGCATTGGAAGAGGGAAAAGCAGACATACTTGGCTTATACATGATCACTCAACTTTATGATAAGGGAGAAATCGAAGGTGATATCAACGATTACTATGTGACTTTCATGGCTGGTATTTTCAGATCCGTTCGATTCGGGGCCGCAAGTTCTCATGGGAAAGCCAACATGATAAGATTCAATTTCTTCAATGAATATGGTGCTTTTGCTAAAGATGAAGCCACGGGTACATATTCGGTAGATTTTGAAAAAATGAAAGAAGCAATGGATGCTCTTTCTGAGATAATACTAACCCTCCAGGGAGATGGAAATTATGATGGAGTAGCTCAATTGGTAGAAGAAAAAGGCAAAATCGGTGAAGTGCTGCAATCTGAATTGGACCGGTTAGCAGATGAAAACATACCAGTTGATATCGTATTTGAGCAAGGTGTAGAGGTACTTGGATTGTAAATGGAAAAGAAAGAGATAAATGGCTACCCTCATGTTGCTTATGAGCAAACGGTCTATAGCTTAGATGAAGCTGAAAAAAGAGCCAAAGAATATCATCAATGGCTTGATACACGAAGGACTGTAAGAGACATATCCGATCGTCCTGTAAGCAAAGAGTTGATAGAAAGCTTGATAATGGCAGGTTCAACAGCTCCATCTGGTGCACACAAACAGCCTTGGACTTTCTGTGCGATCTCGAATAACGAAATAAAAAAAGCAATAAGAGAAGCAGCAGAGAAAGAAGAATATGACAGTTATCACGGAAGAATGAGCGAGCGTTGGCTGAAAGATTTAGAACCAATAGGCACAGACTGGAACAAACCCTTCATCGAAGAAGCTCCTTGGATAGTTGTAATATTTAAACGTGTTTACGAATCCCTCGATGGAGAGAAGAACAATAACTACTATGTCAATGAATCTGTTGGGATTGCGTGTGGGATGATTATTTCAGCAATACACAAAGCTGGGTTAGTCACTTTAACTCACACACCGTCTCCGATGAATTTCTTAACTAAAATCTTGAATCGTCCAGAAAATGAGCGACCATATCTCTTGCTGCCTATAGGCTATCCTAAGGATGAAGTTTTCGTTCCCGACTTGGAAAGAAAGCCGCTTGAGGACGTGGCAGTATTTTATGAGTGATTGGCAGGATATTGAAGCAGGTTGGCAGGATAGTAAAACCCACACCTCCTACTTTCACAAATGAAATCCACCTATCACGCATAGCAACGTGGGTAGCTAAGTTGCTTCCATGATCTATTCATGGAAGCTTTTTTTATCTTTAGTCAGCAAGTCGCCATAGTCCCATGAGAACATCTCTGTTCATTTTCATTGTAATCTCGCCATTGCTTTCTTATTCGCAAGACTTTGAATATTGGTACGATTCAGCAGAAAACAACATTCGCAATTATGAAATTGGGAATCCAGCCGTTGAGAAGGCCCTTGCATTGGTTGCAAAAAATGATTCTTCCAAATGGATGAGGGCATTACAGCTAAAAAATGAAATTGATTTTTTTAATGGAAGTTCCGTCTTAGTGTTATCCGCGAGAACAGACACCGTTGTAGAAATAGCCATTCAAATTAAAGATTTTGCATTTGCGTGTAGGTCGTTCATTGACTTAGGGTATTACTATCGCAGACAAGAAGGAGATTTTAAAAAAGCAGAAGAGTGTTATAATAAAGCACTCAATATTGCAGTGGCCAATAACCTGCCTCAGTCCATTGCCGATGCAAATAATGCACTCGGTGTTGCCCATTACTACAGCGGAAATCATAAAAAAGCACTGGACTATTACAAGGCGGCAATGAAGGAATACATTAAAGTCAATGATTCTGCCCGCCTTTCTAAGTCGTATAACAACATTGCAATCATTTTCAAAAATCAAAAGAATTATCCTCGAGCCATTGAATATTATGTACAATCAATAGCCATCTTTAGAAAAATCGGTCAGGATGCCGATCCTCATATTTTAGCGAATCGTCTCATCAATCTTGCAATGGCCTATCAGGAGGTCGATAGCTTTGAGAAAGCGGAAGAAGCAATATTGGAAGTAATTGACATTGATCGATCACACAGCGAATTTGATGATTTCCTCTATGATCATGTGCTTCTCATTGAAAATTACAATAAACAAGGGCTACATCAGAAGGCAATTGATCTATCCTACCAGATGGAAGCGAAATGCGACTCCATAAATCACGATGTTTTAAAGTTGATCTTCCAAATTAGACGAGGCTGGGTATTTCAGGATCATGCCATGTATGACAGTGCGCTTTATTGGTATGATCGCGCTGCACCAATTGTAGGCAAGGATGGAGTAATCGAAGATTATGAATACCATAAGAAT
>CAZWLS010000167.1:0-8957 GCA_964634415.1 uncultured Roseivirgaceae bacterium
AAAAGCATCTATCAACATGCTAATTCTAGGTTCTTACATTTTCTTAGGTATTGTTGTCAATCTTCCCAACATCTATACGATTATGCCAAATGGAGATCTTTATCGTCCAGGAATTTCAATTGTCTACATCATTGGCTTTGCCAAACTTGTCAACATGGTCTTCAGCACCAATGGAGAAATTATAGTTATGTCGAACTATTACCGAGTCAATATATTTTTAATTGCATCCTTGGGATTAATGACAATCGTGCTGAATATTTTACTGATTCCAAGATATGGTATAGAAGGCGCAGCTTATGCCTCGCTATTGACTTTCTTTCTATTTAACTTCTTCAAGTTTCTATTCATAAAAACAAAATTCAATTTTTCACCCTTTTCAAAATGGACAATACCTACAATCCTACTAATACCATTGTTTCTATTTGCCAATAGTAGGTTTTCTTATGCTGAAAGTCCTTGGATAGATATCCTTGTTAGAAGTTCGGTATTATCATTAGGATTTTTCCTCTTTGTTATACTTGTTAAACCGTCAAAGGAACTTCTAAATATCCTTGACGTTTTGCTTCAAAAAACCGGCATTAAAAAAAGATTCAACAAGGACTCGCAATGAAATATTTATGCTTAGTTTGCCACAATTCAAATTTTTGGAATTTATAAGATCGATATAAATTCAAGCTAAACTGTCCAATATCAGGTATTAAGAGCTTTATGAAAATCAATCAGTTTATAGACCAATTATATTGGGCGACAAAGTTTGGAAGACCAATAAAAAAAATAAAGGCCGAAGCTCTTTTTGCCAATCCTAAACTTATTGAAGATCCAATATTCTTCCTCTCAACTGGGAGATGCGGTACAGAATGGTTCATAAATACGTTAAAAAAGTCAAAAGGAACGGCAGTATTTCATGAGCCAGCTCCCAACCTATCGGTTCAAAACAAGTTCATTTATCAGCTCAGTCAAAAGTCTGATCAAAACCAAGTCATTGAAGTAGGAAATCAACTGTTTTTTGCTGGTAGGGAACAGTATTTAAGGCAAGCCTATAAGACTCAAAAGAGATATATAGAGACTAATAATCACATTACATTTTTTGCTTACTCCCTCGCCGAGCTATTTCCAACAGCTAAGTTCATACACCTCTATCGACATCCGGGATCTTTTGTTACTTCAGGAATCAACAGAGGTTGGTTCGAAAGTAATGACGCAGCCACTGAAAAAATAATAGTGCCCACAGATTCAGAAAACTGGAGCAAATATTCACAAGTAAAAAAAATTAGTTGGGTTTGGAATGAGACAAACAGCTTTATAGAGGATTTTAAAAAGAAATATTCTGATAGAACATATTCGTATGATTTTTCAAAAAGGGATATTGACCAACTATATGATCTATTTCAATTTATCGAAATCCCTAATTCTAAAAATTCTTTAAAAAACTCTCTAGCGCACAAAAAAAATGTTCAGAGAAGTCGCACCTTTCCATCATATAAAAATTGGGAAGAGGAAGATAAAAAGGCACTTGCCGATATTTGTGGTGAATTGTGCAAACAGTATAATTACGAATTATAAGGGAGGTCATGAAAATTACGATTATTGGAAATTCAGTTGCCTTGAGAGTCAGACCTCCTGAGTCATATCCAAACAATAAAAACTATACATACATCCTTCAGGAATATTACAAAACCAAAGCGTTGATAGAAAACAAAGCCATTGGTGCAAGTACAATAACTGATTGGCTACAAAAGAATGATGAGGTAGTAAACTGCTTTCCTGATATTTATGTATTAAACCTTGGCGTAGTCGATGCTACAGTTAGGGAAACACCACGATGGGTTAACAAATTGGCTAATAAGAGCATAGACAACGTTTTCTCTTGGCTGATAAAGGGTATATATCACGGACCTATTGCTAAAATGAGACCCATGCTCGCAAGAATTCGAGGTAAAAAGTCATGGGTTTCGCATAAAAATTTTGAAAAGAGATTTAGATCTTTAGTAGGGCTATTACTGAAAGAAACCAATGCGCAATTGATTATGATGCCAATAAACATTGCGAACGAAAGGGTCGAAAAGCAACTGCCAGGATCAAAAAGAAATCACTTCGGATTTAATGAGGTTATCAAAAGAATTGCTGAAGACTACAATCAAACCTTCTTAGAACTAGAAGATCTTGAAAGTCAAACTCATTACCCAGACGGGGTACATTTTAATGCAAAGGGTCACAAAATTGTTGCTGACAGACTAAAGACAGTGATAGACAAAAAGATTAATAAAAACAGCTAAGGCTTCATTACAACATTATCAACTTAATGACTAAAAAAATTTCGATCATATTGGATGATTATCTACCTGATAAAAGAGTAGAAAGAGAAATTAAGGCGTTAGTAGATGGTGGATATGATACCTCTTTGTTTTGTTTTGAAAGAGATCCCAATTATAAAATTGAAGGTGTTAAAATTCACTATTTCAAACCTTCTTGGCTCATAAAAAAATCTAAAGCTGCGGCAGTAGATTTTCCGATCTATCACTGGCTGTTAAAAAAAGAATTAAAAGCTTTTTTAAAAAAATCTAGTCCGGATATAATTCATGTCCATGATATGACTATAGCAGGGTTAATGTTTCAGCTTCGCAAGCATGAAAAACTCGTGCTAGACTTGCATGAAAACCGTCCTGAGATAATGAAGTTTTATCCTCACTTGAATAAACCACTCGGACGATTATTGATCAAACCGAAATCTTGGAAAAAGGCTGAAATGAGGTACGTCAGGAATGCAGACAGACTTGTTTTAGTGACTCAAGAAGCAGCTGAAGACTACATTCATGAAAATGATCGAATTACCGTAGTGCCTAATACAGCTGAGAAGAGTGAGATCTCAAAAGTGACCCTAGACACTGAAATCTTAGAAAGATTTAAATCCAATTTTGTAATCACTTATGTTGGAGATTTGGGGCTTAGACGCGGAATTTTAGATGCAATCAAAGCAGTAGAACTCGTAAAAGATAAAATCCCGGAATTAAAGCTTGTCTTAGTTGGGGATTCCTCCGAGCGACCGATTTATGAAAAGTATGTAAGCGAAAATCAACTTGGCCATTTTGTTTCCTTCGAAGGGTATCAACCGCATCATAAACTATTTTCATATATAAAAGCAGCAAGCATTACTATATCACCATTACATAGAAATAGGCATCATGATACTACGTATGCCAATAAAATATTTCAATACATGGCGATGGGTAAGTGTCAGATTGACAGTGATTGTACGGCACAGCAAAATGTAATCGAATCAGAAAATATCGGTTTAATTTTTCCGGCTGAAGACATAAATTCTTTTGCTGACCAGATTATGAAGTTGTACAATGATGGTAGTCTAAGGGAAGAAATGGAGAAGAATGCTATCCGCTCCTTTGAAACGAAATACAACTGGGAGAACATTCAAAAAGCTCTTCTGAAACTCTATGAATCTTTGTGAAAACTTTTAATTCTACTGGATCAAAGATTATTCATCAACTCAACTACACAATCCAATTGATCAGCTTCTAGCTCCGCATAAATTGGAATGCTTATAAGGGTATTACTCAGTTTTTCTGATATCGGAAATTCACCTTTAACATGGCCTTTATATTTATAGGCAGGTAAAAAAGGTAATGGAACGGGGTAATGAAGTCCAAATCCATATTGAGCTTCCTTGAAGGTCTTCTTTAATAAATCTCTTTTATCAGACGCTACTGCATATATATGAAAAACATGTCTATAATTCTCAGGAATAGAAGGGGTAATAACATTCTTCAAACTGGCTTGATATATCCCTGCCAATTGGATTCTTTTCGCTGTCCACTCCTCTAGATAACCTAGTTTGACACTTAAAATAGCTGCTTGAATAGCATCCATTCTACTATTTCTGCCAATCATCTGATGATCATGCCTGTCTAACTGTCCATGATTAGTATGACGTCTGCATGAGGAAGCGTAAGATGTATCATTGGTAACAATGCAACCAGCATCTCCATATGCTCCTAGGTTTTTTCCAGGATAAAAACTGAATGTAGCGAGTTGACCAAAAGTTCCAGTCTTTTGACCATTTATAGCCGCACCGTGCGCCTGAGCACAGTCTTCAATTACGATAAGGCCATTACTTGACGCAATTCGCATGATCTCGTCCATTCTTGCCGGGAGTCCATAAAGGTGGACAGGTATGATTGCTTTGGTCTTATCAGTTATTTTTGACTCAATCAGCAAAGGATCAATTGTTCGCTCATCTTCAACGACATCTACAAATATTGGCTCTGCGCCAACATTATTTACAGCGCCCGCAGTGCTAATCCAAGAAAGTGCAGGCACAATCACCTCATCGCCTGAACCAACACCTGCAACCTTCAATGCTATTTCTAATGCATCTGAACCATTTGCACATCCAATACAATGATCGACCCCTATGTACTTGGCAAACGAATCTTCAAATTTGGAAACCGAATGACCTCCTACAAATGAAGTAGCATCAACACAACCCTGTATTGACTCATCAATTTCCCTTTTTATGGATAAATACTGAGCTTTTAAATCTACGAATGGTATTTTCATGCGGAACCTCCTCGACAATTCGTCCTCAAAATCCTTTCAAATCAGATTACCAACTACCTGTAATTTCTCAAAAACTTTTGTATCGTGCGGCGCGTCTTCTAACTCTTCTGTCAAATCTTGCCCCGCCCAATGCTCATAATGTTTGCCTTCCTTCCAAAGTCTACTATTGGTCACATCATAAATTACACCTTGGTAAGCAATCCAAATCTCCTCACGTTCTGCACCGTTTCGAAGTGCTAACTGACTTCTTGTAAAATCATTCATTGAAGTTTAATTATAGATATACCAGCGCCCCCACGATCCGCATGCTCATCTTCAACACTAGCAATGCTAGTATGTCCTTTTGTTACACTCCTAACAATATCTCGTAGGACACCATGTCCTTTTCCATGAACGATACGCACTTCATCTACCCCCACTAATAATGCTTCATCGATAAAAGCCTCAACCTTACTCATCGCCTCATCAGCCCGCATGCCACGTATAGATATTTCATGCTCAAAATTTGCCATCTTATGGCTGATGTCAATACCCATTTTCTTGACCTTTTTCTGATAGCTTACCTGTGGTGAGGCGTTGGCTTTTTTCAACTTATCGACGGAAACAATTGACTTCATTGAACCGAACAATACTTCCGCTTGCTTTCCTTTTATTTTTTGAATTGTACCAGAAGTATCCTGCCCTATTACTTGAACCACATCACCCTCACTCAACTTGATTTTTTGAGGTGCCTGCGGCTCCTTAAATTTTGATTTCTTTTGATCTAATTCCTGCCTCGCTGCTTTTGTACGTTCTTTTGATGCTTTGCTCTCTTTTATTTCTCTAATTACACGTTCGACGTCCTTATTCGCATTATCTAAGATATGACCAGCCTCCTTTTTTGCCTCTTTAATTATCCGCTTTTTATCCTCATCAAGCATCCTTCTAAGGTCTTCATAATCTTTTCTAACCTTGGTTATATCTGCCTGCTCCACTTTTAGCTTTTTGGTTAGCTTTTCAAAGCGAGATTTTTCCTTTTCTAGTTCATTAAGTAATTGATCATATGCAACATGGGAGCTGCCGATCTTAGATCTAGATGAATTAATTATACTCTCTGGTAAACCAATTTTACTAGCAATTTCAAAAGCAAATGACGACCCGGGCTTGCCAACCTCTAATTCAAAAAGAGGCTCAAGCGCATCTAGATCATATTTCATTGCGCCATTAATAAGTCCTGGAGTTTCATCTCCAATTTTTTTAAGATTCTGATAATGCGTGGTAATAATGCCGAAAGCTTTCTTTTTGTTTAAATCAGAAAGAACTGACTCTGCTATTGCTCCGCCAAACTGAGGT
This sequence comes from uncultured Roseivirgaceae bacterium, assembly GCA_964634415.1. Lineage (GTDB taxonomy): Bacteria > Bacteroidota > Bacteroidia > Cytophagales > Cyclobacteriaceae > Ekhidna. Next base: position 5,905 of record CAZWLS010000167.1, read on the forward strand.
TCTGTACCTTTTCCAAATTCGTCAATTAGAAACATTGATTTCTTATCGGTATTCTCCAAGAAATATTTCATTGATGTCAAGTGAGAACTGTAAGTACTCAAATCATCCTCTATTGATTGCGTATCGCCAATATCTATGAATATGGATGAGAAAATACCAAAAACACTCTCTTCATTTACAGAGATTGGCAAACCGGTTTGTAGCATGTATTGCATCAGTCCAACGGTCTTTAATGCTACAGACTTGCCTCCGGCATTGGGGCCAGAAATTATTAAAATTCTTTTATCATGATCTAATCTTAAATTCAACGGTACTACAGGTTTACCATTGTCATGATGAGATAGAAACAGCAGTGGATGAACGCCACTAACAATAGATACAGAAGTAGATTTTACAATTTCTGGTATGACTGCATTTATAAGATCAGCTAAAAGTGCCTTTGCATGGATGAAATCTAGCTTTTCAAGTAATCCCGCTCCGTTTTTTAGGTCTGTAAGATTTGTTCTTACATGATCAGATAAAGCTATAAGTATGCGTATAACCTCTCTTTTCTCGGCATACTTCAACTCTCTAACCTCGTTATTCAATTCTAAAACCTCTCCTGGTTCCAGGTACACAGTTTGTCCTGTCGCCGATTCGTCATGAACAAAGCCTTGAATTCTTTTTTTATGCTCTGCCTTTATTGGAATCACTAGCCGACCATCACGCACAGTCAATGTGCTGTCATCTTCTGTAAACTGATCTTCCTTGGCTTTTTTAAGAACTTTATTAATGGCACTTCGAACAGCTCGTTCTGATTTCGAAATTCTTGCTCTTATTTCAGATAGCTCTCGGGAAGCCGAATCTTTCACTTCTCCCCTGTCATCAATTGTATTATCTATATGAATGGCAAGATTAGGATCTATATAAATCGAGTTGGAAAGGCTATGCAACTCAGGGTATTCAACACCTTTCCGTTGAAAAAAGGATACCCATGAGGTGAGCGTATTAACCCCCCTTTTCAATTCATGAAAATCTTGCGGGTCCAAAAATGAACCTGGCACCTTAACCTGAACCAGGTAATCATCCATATCAGGAAACTCAAAAGAAACCTTGTCGTCAGAGCTTCCTTTTAAGCGAATCATTTCCTTAGCTTGGCCAAGCCAACTCAATAATACATCGTGTCGATCTGTTGGCTTAGCTTTTCTTGCGAGCTGTTCCCCTCTAGTGCTCTGGCAGAAACGTATCAGATGTTCACGTATCTGATCAAAACCTAATTTTTGCTCAATATCATGTGGATATACCTTCACTGCTTAAACATATTATCTCGTTCCATCAATGTATCAACCACAGCCTGATAGATCTTCTCAAACTCATTAGGATTATCTACATAGTAGTTGAAGCTTATTTCATACTGATCTTTAGTTATTCCCAAGTCTTCAAAAAGTAAACCTTCATAATGATCATAAACCGCCTGAGTACTATCCAATGGCTCTACCTGCACTTTGCTCATCTTCGATTCCAGTATGTGAATCTCAGTCATTACCTTCACCATTTTCTCACGACTTATGAGATTTTCTGGCTCATTTGTGTTAGAACAAGAGCAAACAATTACAAGAGCGGTTAAAAAAATGTTTCTCAAATCAATCTTTAAATTCGTGAAAATATAATTTTGGAGGTCAAAGCTAGTTTGATCATTGGCAAAGATCATACAAGCATTGCAATTATCAATGTTGCCATATTAATGCCAAACTTTGATATAGCAGAAAACTCAATATGAAGGATATCCTTAAAAGACTAAGAAGGTACGAAATTCGCATTCGTAAGGCGATCAATTCGCAGATGCAAGGAGACTTCCATTCCATATTCAAGGGATCGGGTTTGGAATTTGATGATGTTAGACCTTATCAATGGGGTGATGATGTTCGCAATATTGACTGGCGCGTAACAGCAAAAGGTCATGGAACATTTATGAAAACCTTCATCGAAGAAAAAGAGCAAACAGTTTTCTTTTTACTGGATGTATCTGCCTCGCAAGAAATTGGAAAAGACAACAGACAAAAAATAGACCTTGCAAAGGAAATGACGGGCCTTCTTGCTCTATCAGCTATTAGAGAAGGCAGTAAAGTTGGGCTATTGTGCTATTCTGATCAGGTTGAAGATTACGTTAAACCAAGTAAGACTGTAAAGCATGCATATGAAATTATTAATCGCATGTTTATGCTTAAACCCAAATCAAGAAAGACAAACTTAGATGAGGGAATTAAATACACACTTAACCTCTTAAATAAAAAAACAATTGTCTTTATCATCTCAGATTTCATAGATGAGGACTTTACTCATTCCATGAGGGGACTTGCAAGAAAGCATGACCTTGTTGTAGTTCACATTTCTGATAAAAGAGAGTCTGCAATACCTCATCTTGGAATTGTACCGCTTCATGAAAAAGAATCTGGAAAAACTGTATGGTTGAATACTTCTTCGAGTGAATTCAAAAATGCGGTTGAAAAGACACACGGTAAGAACAAAGATTCGTTAGAGAATTTTTGTAAGAGAAATGATGTCAATTACATCTCAATTGGCACAGAGGACGATTACGTACCTAAGCTTATAAAACTGTTTAGACATAGAAATAGAAGCAATGCGAGGAGGACTAGGTAAATTATTGATCGCGACTGTTACTTTTTTCTTTTCCGTGCAATCTTACGGTCAAGAAATTTCTGTGAAAGGTGGCTTCCTGGAAGACAGTCTCCTTATTGGGCAAAATGTGAACTTTTGGATGTCGGCAACCTACCCACCTTCACTGGAAATGGTATTTCCTGACAGCCTCTACTCATTCAATCCCTATGAAATAAGTGGAAAACAGTTTTTTGAAACTCGTGTAGTAGATGGTCTGGCATATGACAGCACTGTCTACACACTACAGTCCTTCGAAATTGATAAAGTCCAGTATCTAAAGCTGCCTGCGATAATTTTAAATGAAGGTGACTCGACGATTATAGAAACACGTCTGGATTCAATTTACGTGGGAGCTTGCACCACAGGTTTGAGATAGGACAGCCCTGAAAACCAAT
>CAZWLS010000168.1:0-8937 GCA_964634415.1 uncultured Roseivirgaceae bacterium
CGGCAAACCCTTATACGAACGCGTAAGCCCATACTTATACCGAGCCGGTAGGAGTTTCCGGTCAAGTAGCACTTCGATACCAAGTAAGTCATACTGCAAGGGATTCCGAAAAAGAGACTTTTGTATTAAATGAGGGTGTTGGGACGAGCATTTTGAACGAATCACTTTCAAATACTTTTGAGAGCGGGTACACCAGGCATACGCCATCTATACGCTATTCGAAAAATCAATTTGGCAATCACTTTGATGTATCGCTTGCCTATCAAAACGCAAGTTTGAACAATAGTCAGTTATTGCCAGAAGTCGGAACATTCGATCGCAGTTTTGGCAACGTACTTCCCTCCATATCTGGACGATTTGAAATCGGGAGCGGAAATGTGTTTTTCAGATATTCTACCTCTACAACAGAACCGTCCGTAAGTCAGTTGCAGAATGTGTTGGACAATAGCGATCCACTTTTCTTATCTATTGGAAATCCGGACTTGAATCAAACATATACGCACTCGCTAATTATGCGTCTTCAAAAGAACAATCTGGACAAGAATATTACCTTCTCAAACTTCACACGCGTACAAGCTAGTAATGATTACATCACTACCGGCACTTCCGTTATACAAGCTGATTCATTGACTTCAGGTGGTGTGACATTAGTGGAGGGATCGCAAGTAAGCACACCTGTGAATTTGAATGGATTCTGGTCTGTAAGAAACAACTCTTCTTTTGGCAAACTAATACCTGCGATTAAAAATAACCTCAATATCTCGTTGGGGCTGACATACCAGCGGTTGCCAGGCATGACAAACGATGTGGAGAATATTTCAAACACTTATTCCATGGATGTGAAATTTGGCCTTGTAAGTAATATCAGTGAGAAAGTCGATTACAATATCTACTATCAAATCAATGGAAGCAGCATTTCAAACACCATTCAGTCTGAGAGTAATAATCGATTCTATACACAAACGGTCGGCACTAAATTGAATTTGATATTCGGGAAGGGCTTTGTATTTAGAAATGATACCTATTTCCAGAAGTATAATGGAGTGAGCGATTCATTTGATACAAGCTACACACTTTGGAACATGGGAGTTGCTAAGAAGTTTTTGAAAAACAATAGCGGTGAATTAGAACTTTCAGTTTTTGACTTACTTGGAAATAATCAAAGCTTTAACCAAACGATTACTCCACAGTATATACAAGAAAGTCAGACCCAAGTGTTGCAGCGTTATTTCATGCTGACATTCACCTATCAGATAAGAAATTTTAAATAGGGTTATCGCGGTTTTTTCATTCTGTGCCGTTGAGCACCGGAGATCATTGGAATAACCTTGTTCATAAAGGCTTCAAAATTGACCTGCTGCTCTTCGGTACAGATTTCTTTTATTGATTCGAAATGATCAAAAGTAGATTGCAATTTATCTGCTTTAATGTCCTGGATTTGTGACAATATTGATTCTTTTGATCTTGTAGAATCAGGATTTTGAATGTGATTGAAGTAAGCTTTTACAAGCTCACGTTCTTTTTTTTCCAACATCCGAATTTTATCTCGATGCATTTGCGCCCTCTCCATAAATGTTGCTTTCTGTGAGTCATCAAATCCAAGTTGATTACTTAGCCTCTCACGAATGTCACCTCTTTCATGATGTCTTCCAGGACGTTTCACCACGATTACGGATACTACAGCAACATTGATTGCGAGCAAAACGAAAAATCCGATTTTATAAATTTTACCACTCATCATCGTATAGGGTATAGTTGGAGATTAATTCAGGGTATTCTTGCTCAATTTCAGCCACTTCCTCTGTTAGGAAATAGTCATTTAGAAGCAAAGCATTCGAGCATAATACAATCAAGATGACAGCAGCGACACCAATCCACTGGAAGCTCTGCTTTGTAGGCTTATCTTCAATAATTTTTTGCTTGATGTTTTCAAAAGCATCTTTAGGAGCTTTTGCGCTATTAGCTCCTTCCAAGCTTTGGAGAACATCATCTATCCACTTTTCTTCACTCATCGTTCTGTTGGTTATAGTTATAGACGTAATTCATAATCATTTCCCTCGTTCTGGGTAATACTTCTTTAATTCCACTCTTAAGTTAGATTTTGCTCTTTGCAAAAGGGATTCTACAGATTTTCTGGTTAGCCCCATTATTTCCGCTACTTCATTTTGTGGCAATCCTTCTACTTGTGTCAAAATGAATGCTGTTTGTTGATTGTCGGATAAAGCTTCAATGGCTTTGAACAAAAGCTTAGCGTTTTCCTTGTTTTCTAATGTCACTCCAGGGTGTACAAAATCTGGCGCGTCGTGTAAGATTTCACCTGAATCCCTTTTATAGATCGAAGTAAAGACCCCTTGTCTCTTTTTGGCATTCTTACTTCTTATGAAGTCCAGCGATTTATTTACCGCTATCCGATATATCCAAGTGCTAACTGAAGAGTTGAATTTAAATTTTTCAGCTGTGTTGAAAACGGTTATAAAAACATCTTGCAACACTTCGCTAGCATCATCTTCATTCTTTAAGTAGCTAAGAATAGTGTTGAATATACGATCACCAAAGTGTTGATATAGTTCCTTCAACGCATCTTGATCGCCAAGAGCGATGGATCGAATACATTGGTTTTCGTCAATCACTTATTAAAATATTCAAAACGAAAAGATAGCGAAGAAAGCACTTAAATCAGGGCTAAAAATCTTCAATTGATATTCATATGATTCATGCTTTCATGTTAACTTTCAATTGCTAGTTATTTCTAGTTATACCACCGACAATTTAATCTCCAAGTAATGGCAAAAATTATCATTGTTTCAAATAGACTCCCTGTTAAAATTGAGAAGGCAACTTCTGGCGGTTTTGAATATAAGACGAGTGAAGGGGGACTTGCCACTGGTTTGGGATCAATCTATAAACAAGGAGACAATGTCTGGCTTGGATGGCCTGGATTGGCAGTAAACAAGACGGAAGCTAAGGATGAAATTACAGAAAGACTTTCTGAGGAGAATATGCATCCAGTATTTCTTACTAAGAATGAAATCGAGGAATACTATGAAGGATTTAGTAATGAGACCTTATGGCCGAATTTCCATTATTTCAACCAACATGCAGTTTACAACGAAGATTTTTGGGCAGCATATAAAAAGGTAAATAGGAAATTTGCTAAGGAGCTCGAAGAGGTGATGGAAGATGGAGATACTATCTGGATCCATGACTATCAGCTTTTGTTGCTTCCGGGGCTTGTTAGAGAAACTCATCCGAATAGCAGCATTGGGTTCTTTTTACATATTCCATTTCCTTCCTACGAATCATTCCGATTATTACCGTGGAGAAGGGAATTACTCAATGGGGTTCTAGGTGCAGATTTTATTGGCTTTCATACTTACGATGATATGAGACACTTCTTGTCCTCTGTCAATCGATTAGCAGGGATAGGAAATACCAATGGCCAAATGAATGTGGGACAGCGTCTTGTTAAAGCAGATGCTCTACCTATGGGAATTGACTATGATAAATATGCAAGTGCAGCTTCATCACCTGATACGTTGGATAGAGAGGTTCGCTATCGCACATCGTTAGGCGATGTGAAAGTAGTCTTATCCATTGATCGACTGGATTATTCTAAAGGGATACCTGAAAGACTTAAGGCTTTTGAGCAGTTTTTAGAAGAAAATAAGTCATTTCAGGGAAGTGTTTCTTTGCTTATGGTAGTGGTGCCATCACGTGACACTGTGCCTATGTATGCATCTCTCAAAGCTGAGATTGAATTGCTAGTTGGAAGAATTAATGGCCGTTTTGGACGCATGAACTGGACTCCGATTCATTATTTCTATCGAAGTTTTCCTTTGAATGCATTGAGTGCTTTTTATCGGATGGCAAATGTTGCACTTGTTACTCCTATGCGAGATGGGATGAATCTGGTATGTAAGGAGTTTATAGCGAGCAAATTAGATAAGAAGGGAGTCCTTATTTTAAGTGAAATGGCGGGATCTTCCAAGGAGCTTTCAGATGCAATCTTGATCAATCCAAATGACTGCAATCAGCTGGTGGAAGCGCTCAAGGAAGCTTTGACAATGCCCGTCGAGGATCAACAAGCTCGAATGGAGATCATGCAAGATTCCATTAAGCGATACAACATACACTCTTGGGTTAGCCTGTTTATGCAACAGCTACAGACTGTGAAACAAGAGCAGGAAAACTTGCAGACCAAGCCATTTACCGATGAGGTAAGGCAAGATTTGATCACCGCATACAAGTCTTCGAAAAAGCGGATCGTCTTACTGGATTATGATGGGACATTGGTTGGCTTTCATGCCAACCCCAATGACTCAAAGCCTGATCAGGAATTGGAACAGATCCTTGAAAAGTTGACCCAGGATGAAGCTAACCATGTAGTGGTAATCAGTGGTAGAGGGAAGGATACTTTGGAAAAATGGCTGTCAAAATTTGACATAGACTTCATCGCAGAACACGGAGTTTGGCATAAGAAAAAAGGAAAAGATTGGCGCAGGTTTGTAGACCTAGACAATAGTTGGCAAGATGAGTTCTATAAAGTATTGGAGGTATATGTAGACAGAACACCCGGGTCGTTTATTGAAAAGAAAGACTATTCATTGGTATGGCACTACCGGAAAGTAGAGACGGGCTTGGGTGATTTGAGATCTAGAGAATTGACTAGCCATTTGAAATACATTTCTGCAGAACGAGACCTACAGGTGCAGGAAGGAGATATGGTTATTGAAATAAAAAATTCGAGTGTGAATAAAGGTACAGCTGCTGCTTCCTGGCTAAAAAAGCAATCATATGATTTCTTCTTTGCTGCCGGAGACGACTGGACAGACGAAGACACTTTCAAAGCAATGCCAGATCAGGCTTATACCATCAAAGTAGGTGTTTCCTCCTCGGCAGCTAAATACAGAGTAGAGAGCTACAAAGACATACGTCAAGTACTTACCGATTTAACTAGTTAATAGAAATCTGGTAAGTCTAGCTTGCGCGAAATTCTGCTACTAGCATTGAGCAATCCCACATGACTATATGCCTGAGGGAAGTTTCCCCACATGCTTCCATCAGAAGCTTTGATATCCTCGCTTAACAACCCTACATGGTTGCTATAGCTGATGATCTTTTCAAAGTATCGAACGGCTTCATCAATTCTTCCCACGCACGCCAGTGCTTCCACATACCAAAAGGCACAGATTAAGAAGGTTGTTTCAGGTTTTCCGAAATCATCCTGATGCTTATATCGGTAAAACAATCCCTCACCAGCATGCAGTTCTTGTTCCATGGCTTTTAAGTGATTTTTTGCTCTATCTGAATTTCCAGGTAGATAGTTCATCAGAATCAATTGAAGATTGCTTGCATCCATTCTATCTACACCTTTAGCTTGGGCATATCCTTTTTTGGAATTGACATAGCATTCCTCGATTACTTTTCGAGACCTCTCTTTAAGTGTTGTAGCTAATTCACCAATCTTTTCATCTTTCAATGTTTTGGCAATCTTTATTGCGGCGCCACTTCCGGCCCAGTGAAACAAATAGGTGTAGCAGTGATGTTGTGCTAGGTTTCTAAATTCCCAGAGTCCGGCGTCCTTTTCGTCTAAGGTTTGTTCGATCATTTTTAGCGTTTTGAAAATCAATTCCGGCGCATCAAAACGCTCATTAAAGATGATTCGTTGGTCATTGAAGAGTGGGAGCAAAGACACTAAAACTTGACCATAGACATCATTTTGAATATGAGTATATGCATCATTTCCGATTCGAACAGGCTGGTTGTCTTGATATCCTTTTAGATCTAATTCTTTTTCAATTAATGCCTTAGTCCCATCTATGCCATAGAGCGGCTGATACCTTTTGGATTCCTCTATGGTCGTATTTAAAATGTAATGGAAGTACTTCTCTGATTCTTCAAAGTGACCAATATTGTTGAATGCGTTAAGCGTGTAATATGTATCTCGCATCCAGCAAAATCTATAGTCCCAATTACGGGTACTCCCGGGACTTTCTGGAAGGCTTGTTGTAGTAGCAGCAACTATTGCCCCTGTATCTTCATATTGATGAATTTTCAGAATCAGTGCTGAACGAATGGCTTCCCGCTGATAGAAATTGGAGATGTTTGCAGACTTAATCCAGTTTTGCCAATATTTAGTGGTCTTTGATAGGAAAATTTCACTAGTCTCCTCCAGTGCTGCTTCAAGTGGCGGACCCCAAGTCAAAACCATGTATTTGGTTTCATTCAAAACGAAACTCTTGGAGTTTAGCACATTCGTTAAGGAGATGTTGGTAGTCAGTCTTACAGAAGCATCCAAACCCAGAAATCTGATATGGTTACTACCTAGACTTGGCTCCGGAACGACCTTGCCGTAATCACCTTTTGGTTGGCAGGTTACAGACAATCTTGGTGTACCAGACAAGCATTCTACTTTTCTAATCAACATCAATGGCTTGAAGTATCTGTCTTGCTGAAAAAATCTAGGGGCAAAGTCTGTAATCCTATACGTTCCTGAATTGCTGGTGATTTCGGTACATAGTAGATTGGTGTTCTCTATGTAATATTGATTGGTGAGCTTAATACCATCTGATGGCAGGATAGAAAACTCGCCTCCCTTTTCATCATCTAATAAATTTCCAAAAATGAAGCTGCTATCAAACCTTGGCCAGCACATCCAGTCAATGTTTGAATTTTTATGGATATGAGCTGTGAAAGCACAATTTCCAATCACACCATAATCATAGGAATGTCTCTTATTCACTGTTCGATTTGTTTAGAAAAGTAAAATAGAGAGGAATACGGAAGAATCAATCACCCGTTCGTGGTTTTGTTTTGAATGTTAAGAATTTGTTGAGGTGTCGTGAACTATATAGATGGTCAAAGTTCTTTATCGATTCATGAATTTTCCCGTTTGATGTTGCTTATCTTAGATATGTAACCCAACATTTTTATAATGATTAATTGGAATAACATTAAAAAGGTCGATCTAAAAGATTTGATAGATACGAGAATCAGTCTCCATAGAGCGATTCAGCTCGTGGGTGCTGTCCCGAGAAATTTATTACCTCATGATCCGACCGATGCTTCTGCTAGTTTGATTTGGAATTCGAATACTTCAGGTTTGGTGTCACAGTCGATTCTGGATTTTGATATCTCGGTGGGTTTATCTTTCAATGATTTTCAATTGAATATTTTCAAAGGAGCGCGTGCATTTAAAAGCATTCAATTGAGTGACAGTTCAATAGATGATGCACTTTCATGGCTGAAAAGTGAGCTCTCTAAGCTTGGTTTAGATGGGAGCAAGATCAATTTGAGCTTGCCATATGAATTGCCAACATATGATAATCGACCATTAAAAGTAGACAAGTCTGCGCTTGAGGTATTTAATGGCCTTTATTCAAACATACAGGCTATTCTCGATGAAGAAGTAGTTAATTGGAAAAATGCCTTTGACATCAGATGTTGGCCACACCATTTTGACTTAGCTACTTTAATTCCACTAGAGCAGGATGCAAATGGTGAGGTTTTGAAAAGTATTGGTGTTGGACTCTCCCCTGGAGATGAGGGAATAGACGAACCATACATCTACATTAATATCTGGCCGACTATTGAATACAACAAGCTTGCGCAACACAAGCTACCGGCGGGACATTGGAACAATGAAGGTTGGTCGGGTGCTGTACTCACCTATTCTGACTTCATCGCGAATGATCAGGGCAACTTGGTTTCTGGGTTTATTAAGGAAGTGGTCAGTCTATTGCATGCAAAGTCATAATGTCATCGAAAAATAAACCGGCTTGGTCCGATAACTAAATCCAAATTCAATAAAGGACTTATTTTCGCGAGTTGCCATGAAGAATACCTGGCTTTAGTATCTTTATTTGCGAATACCACCCTAAATGAAAAAGTTTATAAGCTTATTCATAGCGCTTTCTTTTTCCCTTCCATTTTATGGTCAAAATAAACAAGTAGTCGATTCCCTTTTGCAGATAACTGAATCGGATATCACCGATCAGGAACGTGTCGATACTTATATATTAATTGCATTTGAACATGTTGGTTCCGATTCAACGGGATCTAATCGATACATTGAAAAGGCCCTGAATATCGCTGAAAGTATTGGGTATGATGAAGGACGAATGGATGCTTTGTATGTTCAAGGAAGGAGTGCCTTATTAAGTGGAGATTATAATCGAGCCGAAAAATATCTATCCCAGCTATTGAGTGCATCCAGTGAGATAGATTATAAGAAAGGCATCGCCAATGCCTATTATTCAAAAGCATGGCTAAATTATTATCAAGGTAACTATGCAAAGAGCATTGATTTTCATTTGATGTCACTAGATATTCGTAATACCCTAGATAGTAAAATAGACATTTCAGACTGTTTAAGAGGTCTTGGGATTACTTATAAACTTCTCGGAGAATTTGATCGAGCACTGGGATATTTAAATCAATCGCTTGAAATAGAAGAAGCAATAAATAATCCAGGTGGTGTTGCTTCAACGCTCAATCATATTGGAATTATCAATAGTTTGAGGGGAGACTATTCTGTAGCAATGGATATCTATTATCAAGCTTTGGTCATTGAACAAAAATTAGATGATAAAAGTGGTTTAGCCTATACCTATCAAAATATTGGTGTAATCCATGATCTTCAAAAAGATTATGAAAAAGCACTGAATTTTTACAGTAGGTCTTTGAAATTGAGACAGGAGATTGGAGAGAAGAGAGGGGTAGCTCAGATTATCAATAACATCGGTTTGGTATATCATGCGCAAAAAAATTACGAGCAAGCTTATGAGTATTATCAGGATGCGTTAGAAAAGAAGGAAGAGTTGGGTGATAGACGAGGAGTGGCGGATGGTCATTTGAATATTGGCAAGCTACTGACCGACCAGGGAAAGCACACACAAGCTATCGCCAATAAGAAAAGAGCATTGTCAATATCTGAAG
>CAZWLS010000169.1:0-8926 GCA_964634415.1 uncultured Roseivirgaceae bacterium
TTTCTTGGAATTACCGTTCCATTAAATAAAAGAAAATAAAAAAGGATACAAGTAATAAAAGCCTTGTACCCTCCAAAACGACACGAACGTCTTAAATCATTTGCTATTCATTTTCGTTGCTCTCTAACCTTCTTGTAAGAAAGAAACCAGCCACCAAACCTAATCCGCCAAAAATGAAGAGCATCGATGGAATGGTTACTTCTTTCTTCATATCTAAGCTATCCGACAAGAGATCTCCAATAAAAATCCCCGCACCAATCCCCATGAAGAGCAACGCAATATTTAAGATGAACTTAGCAATCGAGAATTTTGATCCTTTACTATTAAACAGCTTAGCTTCTACACCTTTCTCAATAAGAGCCAAACGTTCTTTGTTCCTTGTGGTCAAAAACACGTAGGCAATTCCAAAAACGGTTCCGAAGAGTGCTAGAAATACTATTAATGGTTCCATGTATTTAAATTAAAAGTTGTTACTTATTTCTTCCTTTGACTACAGGCTGTAATTCCAGGTTACAAAAAGTCAAAAATTTTCGTAACCTATATAAGGCTTTGGTAGTCAAAGTCGAAAATGAACATGAAAACCGAAGCTGAACTTATCGAACGCATCCTTGACGGAGAATGGCGCAACTATGCGATACTGGTGGATAAGTATGAAGCTAAAGTTTTCAACTATGTGAATTACCTGATGAACAATAGGGAAGATGCTGAGGAAATGGTGCAAGACACTTTTGTGAAAGCTTATCGATCACTCAGTCAGTTTAGAGGAGAAGCCTCCTTCTCAACATGGCTTATTCGGATAGCACATAGAAATTGCCTAACCCATTTTCGAAAGAAAGTTCCTAAAAAAGTTTCTCTGGATAATTTATCAAATAGAAGCACTGAAACGCAAGATGCACCTACTAAAGATTTACAATTAGATGATCGTCAACAGGTGCTGAACCGAGCGTTAGCCAATCTAAAGCCAGATGAACGTTCTGTTGTAACTTTATTTTACTATCAAGAACTTTCATTGCAAGAAATTTGTGACGTAACAGATCTTACAATGTCGAATATTAAGATCTTATTACACAGAAGTCGCAAGAAGCTATTAGATATATTAAATGAAATGGGTGTTAAACAATCGACATTATGAATGCCATGAATCAAGAAGATGAATTGCTAAAACAGCTCTTTGCTGAGGCGGAGATAACGTCCAAATCTGATATTACAGAACAGGTAATGCATAGATTAGATGTAAACCCAGAAGCATTTAAATATGAGCCTGTAATTGGTAAAAAAGCTTGGATTGTGATCGGTAGTGTATTTACACTGGTCATGATCTATTTGGTAGCCAATTCGGGTGGATCGTCGTTTCAATTACCGGACTTTATCCAATCCATTAAAGGTGCTTTTTCAAACCTTAAATTCAATATCAACATTGAATACACACAGCCAAGTTTGCCTAAAATTCCATCAACGATCTTGACAGCGCTCGTTGCATTAAATGTAATAGGTGTCTATTTGATTATTAGTTACAGATGGAAAAATTGGCTTTATAAATGAAAAACCATCTATCTGGATAGATAGATGGTAATTCAAACAATGATCCTAATTAAATCTGACTCAATCCTCCATCAACTTCTAATTCAACTCCATTCACGTAAGAAGCATCATCAGACGCTAGGAACAATACCGCTTTAGCAAGCTCATCTGAAGATCCAAATCTTCCGAGAGGTACTTGCTGCGCAAATCCTTGCCCCATTTCATTAACTTCTTCTTCAGACATTCCTAGTTTACCATAAATTGGTGTTTCAATTGGACCAGGAGCTACACTCACGACTCTTACATTTCGTTCTCTAAGCTCACTAGCTAATGTTCTTGATAATGATCTAAATGCTGCTTTCGTTGCCGAATAAACACTTGTATTGTCAAAACCTTTTTGACCTACAATAGAGGTGTTTCCAATAATAACACCACCGTCATTCAAATGAGGGATCGCTTCTTTTATTAAGAAGAAAGGTCCTTTCACATTTGTATTGAATTGCGAATCAAAAAACTCTTCAGTGATTTCAGTATGAGGTGCAAAGTATGCTACACCAGCGTTCACAAAAAGGATATCAATTTTTCCAAATGCCTCTACTGTCTGCTCTATCACACTCTTCGTTTTAGAAATATCTGCAGCATCAGCCAAGATTGTTTTTACATCGCCACCTATCTCAGCTGCCGCTTGATCCAACGCTTCTTCTCTTCTTCCAGTGATTACAACTTTTGCTCCTTCTTTTATAAAAGTCTTTGCAGTAGCTAATCCGATACCGCTATTTCCGCCTGTTATCAAGGCTACTTTTCCATCTAATTTTCCCATTTTAATTTAATATTTAGGTTTATTTGAAATGATCAGTCCAAATAACTACAATACTGGAACGAACGTTTCAAATAAGATGAAAAAAATTATAAAACCTCTAAAATTTCTTCAATAACCCCATCCATATCGGGTTCAATGATAGAAGTCACACGAATTCCCTGCATACATGTAAACAGCATTAAAGCCAATGCGTGTGGATTTTTACTTTGCGATATCTCCCCTAGCTCCTGGGCCTTTTTTATGAGTATCTCAAAGGAGTCAACAACTTTATCCTTATTTAATACAAGCAAATCATGTACTTGCTGATTTTCGCCACCAAGTTCAGCTGTACAACTTGTATACATACACCCTTTTTGATTACCGGATCGAATATCATCACTTACACCTTTAAACAAGGAAATAATTGATTCCTTAGGCGTTTGAGCTTTGCCAAAAAAGGAATTTAATGTTTCGTTCTGTTGTTTTTCATAGGCCTTTAACGCTTCTTGAAATAAAGAAAATTTATCGCCGAATGAATTATAAAAACTAGAACGATTGAGCCCTGTAACATCTACTAAATCTTGCATAGAAGTTCCATTGTAGCCTTTCTTCCAGAAAAGCTCCATCACATCATTGATGACTTTCTCTCTATCAAATGTTACTGACTTTGGCATGGTTTGAAATACTCAACTATATGAGTAAACCTAATTGAAACAAACGTTTCAAACACAAAGATAGTTTTGATCATAGATATTGCATTAAAATCAGTCAATCAATTTTTTGTCTCAAGGCTTCGATTAATTCGTCCTTAAGTTGACTGTTTTTTGCCATTAATTTCTCGTACAAGATGATAGCTTCATCAATAAGGTCAGATCGCTCTTCATCTTTTGTTGCATGTTTTGCCTTTTGCAATATTTCAATTGGCCCTGAATTCCCATAAGGTACCTTAGGTTCCGACAAGGAAGTTGATTCAGAAGTATTAAAAAATGTTTCGAAGTTTAAATCGTTCATCTCTAGTGTTAAAAATTTACCTAGGTTAAGATCAAATTGCTCCGAAAGCTTTTGGTGGAAAGCTGGTTTAGCCTGTGTTTCGTAAAAGTATCCAGCAACCTTTCCACGCTTTATATCCATGAGATCTGCAAGTCGCTGTTGACTCAATCCCATTTTTTTACACATAAATCGAAGATTGTCGTTGAATATACTCAAATTGTAGTTTATTAGTAGATTATTTCAATCAATGTAGTTATTATCTACATTTTGTATGAAAATTTAAGACAAATATGTCAAAACTCGATGTAAATACGAGGGACCTTGTAGAATCTGATTTTAGAAAAATCAGAAATTTACTCCTAAAGAAATATGGGACGGAATATACCTTAGATTACATCCGAAAAGTCTGTAAGGGCCACCGAAATAACTCAGACATCAAAGAAATGTCTATCCAATATGCGCGATTGCTTCAGGAAATGAAATCCAAAATTGAACAATTATCAAAATAGAATGGGCCCATTAGACCAATTTGAATCCGACCAAAAAATACTAAGAGAGTTAAAAGACCTTTTTGAGTTTGCACCGCCCACCAAAATTCGGCGCGACCTTGAAGACCTCTTCTTCACACATATTACCTCTGAAGATCCTTCATTACCCAATGAAAAAGAGTTGATAAAGAGCATTTACTACCTCATCAATTTTCTAAATGTTGTTGAGGAACAAAAAAGATTTAAATAGTTATTCGTTCTTAATTGCATCTACAGGGTTTGAGGATGCAGCGCGCCAGGTAGTATTGCTGACTGTTATTGTAGCAACAATGAGAATGCAGAGAATTGCTAAAAAGTAGACCCATATTGGTTGATCGATTCGATAGGCAAAATCCCTAAGCCATTGCTTCATCAGATAGTAAGTAATCGGAACAGCGATTAAGGAAGCTATTAATAGCATTCTTACAAAGGTCGCATTGATAAGTCTAATCACCTGCCAAGAACTAGCACCAAGTACTTTACGGAGACCAATCTCTTTATTTTTTCGCTCTGTAGTAAATAGCACAAATCCAAAAAGACCAAGACCTCCGAGCGTTATTGATACCAAACTGAAAATGCTAAATAATTGCATTTCATTATCTTCTTTTTCGTACATGGCCATCGCTTGTTGATCAAGGTAATTGAAGAAGAATGGAATACCTTCACCGAATACATTTATCCAAGTTTCTTCTAAATGGGAGATGTTTTCCTGGAAATTATCTACAGATAGCCGAGCAGATATGTAATCTAATCGGTACCAATTGACATACATCACAAATGGAGATATTTCGTGATGTAATGATCTAAAATGAAAATCCTTTACAATACCAATGATTTTACCAGTTCTATTTAAAGTTCCGTCAGTGATGGTCTTACCAATTACCTCATATGGAGAAAGACCTAATGCCCTGACAGCACTTTCATTGAGGACAAAAGCTGATGAATCAGACTGGATATTTCGATCAAACCCACGTCCTGCAACAATCTCTAAATCAAAGGTTGTTATATAATCTTGTTCTACGGTATATCGCTCCCAAAGCTGATCTTCAGCGATACCTTCAATAGCAAAATTGGTGATGTAGGTATAATCAGTTAGCATTTCATGAGACGCTGCCGTTATGCCCTTTATCCCTGCAAATGAGGCAAGTTCGTTTCTAAAAGTATTAATCTTAGGAATGATGGCTTCATCACTATGAATTGGCATATTCACAATAACAGAATGATCGAATCCAAGCTTCTTTTCCCTAAGGTATTGGAGCTGTAAAAACACAACACAGGTACTTATAATGAGTGCCGTTGTTATCACAAATTGTGTGGTCACTAATACGTTTCTAATTCCACCACCCTTTAAATCAGTGGTATTTTTCATGAGTTGAATAGATCTAATACTGCTGATGAAAAACGCTGGGTAAACTCCGGAAAGAAGTATTACAACAGTCAAAATCAAAAGAAATGGAATAAAGAACTCAGTAATAATCAAATCATTCAACCCATAGCTGTGCCCTGTCAAATTGCCGAGCCTAGATAGGCACAGGTAAACCAGTAGGAATGCAAACACTCCTGCTACCGTGACAAATCCTGCTGTCTCAAAAAAAGTTTGCTGTGCAATATTTCTACGATAACTACCTAACACCTTTCGCACACCCACCTCTTTGGTTCTTTGCCCCGCTTGTGCAGTAATCATATTGGTAAAGTTGAAACAGCCAAGACATAAGATGATAATCCCAATCGTTGCCAACATTACTAAGGTTTCAACATCATTATGCGCACTCCACTCACCAATTTCCATTGCTTCTCCCAAATGAATATCAGATAAAGGTTGAATGGTTGCAATCCAATTAGAGCTAGATTCTGGGTTAAAGTAGGTATTTGTTGCCTCTTGTATCAGCGCTTGCGCTTCCTCCATTCTACCCGGCTTCACAACGATATATGCACTGACAAACATATTCGTCCAGCTATTCAAATGATTTGAATTCCACATTGCTCTGCTACATGTCTCTAAATTGGAGACTAGGTCAAACTGGAAGCTTGAATTTGATGGAAAATCCTTGAAAACACCCACTACTTCCAACTTGGTTACCTCGGCTGATCCAAATATTAATGTTTGACCGATTGGATCTTTCTCTCCGAAGTATTTTTTAGATAAACTTTCACTTATAGCTACCGTATTTGGTCTATCAAGAATTCCCTCCCTGTTTCCTACGGTAAATGGAAGATCGAACAACTCAAAGAAGTTAGGGTCTGCCCAAGCGAATCTCGGTTCATTGAATGAGCGGTTGGAATATTCTACCGTAACAGGAGAAGCTCTCCGATATTTAAATACGCGAACCCCGTCTTCTATTGCTTCAACATTTTCTTTCAAATGAGGTGTCATTGCTAATGGTGCATAGGCATATGTTCTGCCAGATGTTTCACTCATATGATTGATTCGATACAATTGATTCACCTTAGAATACATCGTATCAAAGCTTGTTTCCTTCTGGATATACAAGTAGATAAGGCTTGCGCATGCAATCCCCAGAACCAAACTAGCAAGAGAAATAAGCGTGTACACTTTATACTTTTTCGCATTTCTAAATAATACCAAGGCGTATTGCTTTACCATGCTGATCCTGTCCATGAATGTTCGATTCATATATTTTTCAATTATTCCAATATTCCGAGAATTGAAGGATTGAAGAACCTCCTTCCACAGTTTTCTTTTTGCTTTACGAGGATCCGTTTGATGCCTTTCTTGATAAGCCTCAATAAGATCTCCTTCTATTTCATCGATGACCTCCTTTTTACAAAACCATCTTAGAAACTTAAGTGGAGTGTTGGGTGCTTTGCTTGAATCATTCATACTGACATCTTTGGGATGAGTGTCCAAAGTTCCTCACGCTGATTTCTCAGCTCGGAAATCAACGAATAGCCAGATGTGGTAATTTGATACAGGCGCTTTTTTCTACCTCCACGTTCTGCCGTAGGTGCAGATTCATAAGACCTCAAAAATCCTTTCGTTTCTAGTCGTTTTAAAACCGTATGAATCGCGGGGATTGAAATCTCTTGTTTCGTTCTTCTTGTATACTCTCTTGCTATGGAAACAGCATAAGCTTCCTCTTTCATAGCTGCTGCAATTAGTATCACCATTTCTTCTAGCGCACCCATTTATACATTTATTTAATTAATATTTGTATAAGTCATACGAAAGAAATAAATAATAGTTATCCACAACAGTATTTTTAATTCCATGTCTCTTCTATTTTTGACGTCAATTTTTTGATAAACAGATGAGACACGAAGAAAGAATTGCGCAGGAGTTGAACGTTAGTTCAAGACAAGTAGTAGCAACAGTAGGATTATTGGATGAGGGAGCTACAGTTCCATTTATATCCAGATATAGAAAAGAAGTGACCGGAAGCCTTGATGACCTGCAGGTGGCAGGTATTCGAGATCGTATACAGCAGCTAAGAGATCTGGATGCTCGTAGAGAAGCAATTCTGAAATCCATCAAGGAACAAGAAAAATTAACTCCAGAACTAGAGAAGAAGATCAATGAGGCAGAAACAATGACTGCATTGGAAGATTTGTATCTTCCTTACAAACCAAAAAGAAAAACGAAAGCAAGCGTAGCTAAGGAAAAGGGTCTCGAACCTTTGGCTATTAAAGTTTTGGAACAAGGGAATTTCGACCCTCAGACTGAAGCATCCCGATACATTGATTCGGGGAAAGGTGTCGAATCAATTGAAGAGGCGCTCCAAGGCGCCAGAGACATCATTGCGGAGACCATAAATGAGGATGCAGAAACACGTCAGAAAATCAGGGAGCTTTTTATCAAAAAAGGAACGATCGCTTCCAAAGTGCTTAAAAGCAAAGAAAAGGAGGCAGATGCTCAGAAATACAAGGATTATTTTGAATGGGATGAGCCAATCGGAAAAATTCCATCGCACAGATTATTAGCCATTCGCAGGGGTGAAAAAGAAGGTTTTTTAGCCATGAATATTGCACCTGAGGAAGAAGAAGCCTTGGATATCATTGAAAGACAATTTGTCAAAGGCAACAGTGAAGTAAGCTCGCATGTGCAAATTGCTGCAAAGGATTGTTACAAGAGACTCATGAGTGTGAGCATAGAGACTGAGGTTCGAATGGAAAGCAAAAAGAAAGCTGATGAAGAAGCCATAGTTGTTTTCGCTGAAAACTTAAAGCAGTTGTTGATGGCAGCACCTCTTGGTCAAAAAGCAGTCATGGCAATTGATCCAGGATTTAGAACTGGATGTAAAGTTGTATGCCTGGATAAGCAAGGAAAGCTGCTTGAATTCACAGCTATTTATCCCAACGAACCACAAAAAGATCAAGTGCGTGCAGGTGAAACAGTAAAACACCTGGCAGAAAAACATAAAATTGAAGCAATAGCTATTGGAAACGGTACAGCAAGTAGAGAAACGGAATCATTTGTAAAAAAGCTTGGACTTCCTTCGAGCATCATTGTCGCTATGATTAATGAGAGCGGAGCTTCTATCTATTCAGCATCAGAAGCAGCCAGGGATGAATTTCCAAATGAAGATGTTACGGTGAGAGGATCAGTGTCTATTGGAAGAAGGATGATGGATCCGCTCGCAGAGTTGGTAAAAATCGATGCCAAATCAATCGGTGTAGGACAATACCAGCATGATGTTGATCAGAGCGCACTCAAGAAGTCGTTAGATGATGTGGTGATGGCATGTGTAAACAATGTAGGTGTTGAATTAAACACTGCAAGCAAGCAGCTTCTGACTTATGTTTCAGGGCTAGGTCCACAGATAGCAGACAATATTGTTAAGTACAGAAATGAAAATGGGCCATTTGCTTCGAGGGAAGCGCTGAAGCAGGTGCCAAGACTTGGTGATAAAGCTTTTGAACAAGCGGCAGGCTTTCTAAGAATAGCGGGTGCAGATAATCCACTAGACAAAAGTGCTGTACACCCAGAACGCTATCAGACCGTAGAGCAAATGGCAAAAGATGCGCATGCATCAGTTCGAGACCTGATGACCAAAGCAGAGTTAAGAAAGCAAATTGACTTGAAATCGTACGTTAGTGACGAGGTAGGACTTCCGACGCTCAAAGACATCAT
>CAZWLS010000170.1:0-8921 GCA_964634415.1 uncultured Roseivirgaceae bacterium
CACTTTGATTGTGTGCCAAACAATTGCGAAGAGCGCCCAAATGAAAACAATAAGTCCAATGAAAATGTACATCCAAAGCTCTTGATTGATTCTGTTTGAAAAATTATTTAACCACTGCTCCATTACGTACCAACCAAATGGTATTGAAATGATTAAGGATAGTAGAATCAATTTTAGGAATGAGAAACTAAATAGCCTGAAAATATCTATTGGTGTTGCACCATTCACTTTTCTCACTCCAACTTCTTTTGTTCTTCTATTGGTTTCATGGTAGACAAATGAGAACAAGGTTACTGAAGAAAGTAAAATAGCTATGAAGCTAAATATTCCATAAAGTCTTCCAACCTTTTCCTCTTTTTCGTATTGATTGGCAACTTTATCTTCAAAAAAGTTTGCAGTGAATATGCCTTTAGGATTGACCTCTCTGTAAATCGACTCCACATATTCCAATGAACTTTTATCTGTACCACTCTTATACCTAATTATGATCTCATTATCTAATCGAGTAAAATAGGTCAAGATTAGGGGTTGAATTTCTTGTGATAAATGCTCAAAGTGAAAATCCTCCAATACCCCAATGATCTCATACGATTCGTTGTCAACTTTAAATGTCAAGCGTGTATCTTCTATATTTTCTATACTAAAGAATTTTTTTGCTGCTTCATTAATCATCAGTTTTAAAGAACCATTCTCATCCCTATCATCAAAGTAGCGGCCCTCAATTAATGGGGTTTGAAAAATTTCATAGAAACCAGGATCAGTATTCAAGGTTTTGATTGGAATAAAGTCATCCTTAGATGAGGAAATTTTAAATGGTAAGTCATATGCAAAGCCTAGTGGTTCTCTTGCTTGTGAGACTGCAGTAATATCCGGATGCCTTCTTAGGCTTTCTAGAACATACGCATGTTGCCGCTCCACATAAGCTCTCTTAATGCTATCTTGATTTGCATCTGGAAGTACATCAAAAAAGCTAGTTGTTACGATATCTTTATCATGAATACCTAAGTTCTTATTGTGCATAAATCGCAACTGAAAAGTAACTATGGCTGAACCTATTAAGAGTACAATGGTGATTGCATATTGAACAACTGCCATGATGCGCCTTGGATGCCCTATGGTATTTATTGCTTTTTCCTTTTTTACATTAAGGTCTCTAAGGCTTCTAAAGACATTTGCTGATGCAATTAGAAATGACAAGAAGATGCTAAAGAAAACAGCTGAGGTGATGATTAGGCTATCAAGCACTGGCTCCCTGTCAAGGTTCAATCCAATAAAACTTACAACATTGCTAAACATCGAATGATAGAGCAAAAGGCTAATCCCAGCAGCGATAACAAAGTGAATAAATCCGCGCACCATCCATTCCATTAAAAGATGATTTTTAGAAGCACCTACCAAATGTTTGAGTTTCACTTTATCCATTTCTACCAATTGAACAGAGGTTTGTAAATTGGTATAGCAGATAATGGTTATCAGTAGCAAGGCCCAACAAATCAATGTCACTGTTTTCTGGTTTCCAGCATTTCCATATTTGGAAAAGAGCGTGATGTTAAACGGTTTATCCTCATACACATCTTCGAATGGATATAAAAATGCCTCACTGTTTGGAAAACGTTCACTAGCCATCGAAATCTCAGTTAGCTTTTTATTGAGCATATCCAAGTCAGCTCCTTTCTTGCTCATTATAAAATCTTGAGGAGCTCGCCTCCATCTATTTTTTGAATGGCTAGGGATTAAAAAGTCAAATGTTATTGAGCTATTTGAAGGGATGCTTTCGACAATTCCAGCAACTTGATATTGTCCCTTTTGGTCGCAAGTAATTTCAACCAAACGACCGATTGGATTTTCGTCGCCGAATATGGTTTGGGCATAATCATCGGTGATAATTATGTTGGAAGGGTCATTAAGCACATCCTCATTTCCAACAACCAGATCAAAATCAAAAAAGTCAAAAAATGTACTATCTACAACAAGTCCTTTACCTCCATAGGCAACATTGTCCGAATGAAATTTAATTTCATCGGGCATGTAGGTATAGATATACATGGATTTTTCAATCTCCGAGAATTCAGAATAATCAAGTCTGTATAAAACAGATATAGAAAATGCGATTAAACTACTTTCAGGACTGAGTCTAGCTACACCGACAGAAATTCGATCTTTCTTGGAATGGAAATCATCCATTGAGATTTCGTTCTTTATCCAACTAAGTGTCAATTGAAAACTCAAAATACCGGTGACAAGAGTGACAAGGCTTATAGATGTAAGCAATAACTTCTTACGCATCTGTCTGAAATTGAGCTTAAAAAGCATTTGTATCATTCCGAAATAATTGAGTTTGTATCTACCTGAAAGGTTTTTGAACAGCGAAGGCCTCAGCATATTGAATGCATGAAACCAATAGTATAGGTTTCTTTTCCAACGAGATAAGTTTGAATTGTCGGAATGATACTCATAAAGATCACCTAAGATCTCTTCTAAGAATTCGTCTTTGACGAACCATCCGAGTATGCGCTCGGCAAATTTGGGAGGTTGGGATGCAGCCATAATTATGCCTTTTCAATGGATAATTCGGGAATCTGCTGCCACAGATTGACTTTGACATCTCTACTCTTTTGCAGAATGCTTTTACCAGAAGCGGTTATGCTGAAAATTCTCTTTCTTCGGCCGCCCCTTTCTTCAGTAGCACCACCCATGCTTGATTCAATAAATCCTTTGCTTTCCAATCGGTTAACCGTTCCATGTACGGCGCCGATGGTTACATTCCGATTTGCTTGTTCTTTGAGGGCTTTTCTGATAGCCAATCCATATGCCTCCTCTTTCAACATAACTATGAGGAGCAATATCAACTCTTCTAACTCACCAATATGATCTTTAGACATGATTTATTCTATTTTATATAACAAATATACGGAGCAAATATTAATTTGTTATACTTTATAGAATAAATGATCTAATCTGATTGTAATCCCTCCACCGGATTAGACTTTGAAACTCTAGACATTTGAGCCCCTATTACTGCAATTAGCACAACTACTAGCACTGTCACTGCGAGGGATATTCCTCCGATCCCAATAGGCATGTGATATGTGTATGCAAAGTCGAATATGAATGAAATCATGAAATAACTAATTAATGCACCAATGCTGAGTGAAATAGCATAAAGCAGTAGATATTGATAAGTGATAATCCTAGCAAGACTCCCAACTCTAGCACCTAACACTTTTCTAATACTAAATTCCTTTATTCTACCAGTTACATTCAAAGTCACCAGTCCATAAAGACCTAATCCCGCCAATAGTATTGCGATTGCCGCAATACCCCTCCAGACTTTCCCATGAATGCCAATTTCAACAAAATACATTCCCCATACATCTTCCTGATATCCTCCGGCAAAAGGTGTTTCCGGATATACAGATGCCCAATGTTTTTGAAGGATTTTATGCATTTTGTCTTGTTTGCCTTCTCTTACCTTCATGGAAATAAACTTGTAATCGGATGGATTAGCTAGTTTAAAAAATGTTGGCTCTAACTTCTCATCAAAGCTGTAGGAATGAAAATCCTTTACAATGCCAACGATAGTAAATCGCTCATCTTGAATTTTTAAAGTAGATCCAATGGTGTTCTCGGGAATTACGGTTTTAGCAAACTGCTCATTGACTATAATCGATTTTTTATCTCCCTCGGAATAATCAACAAAGTCCCTTCCGGCAATTAACTCCACACCAAGAGTAGTTATATAATTAGCATCTACAGCTATTTGCTCTACCTCAAAATTCTTCTCCGGCAATTCAATAATAGTTGGTAAACTGCTCTTTCCGAGATGATGTTGAGAAGCAGAAATTTCTACTACATCTGTCTCTTGTTCCAGTATTGACTTTAACCTTTTGAATCCAGCTTCATCCGGTATTTCAGCATATAAAGCACTATTCTCATCGTATCCCCAACTACGGTTTGCTAAAAATTCAGCATTCTGAGTAAACATGATTGCACAGGTAATAAACATGCAGGAAAGCACAAGTTGAAATCCCAGAATAACCCTTGTAAGAGGGCTCTTCTTACCGAACTTCACTGACCCTTTTAGAATGCCCGTAACTGGAAATTTTGAAATATAAAACGCTGGATAGAGGCCTGAAATCAAAGCGGTAACTAAAAGAATAATCGGTAAATAAATCCACATTGCTGTATCCGTCCATCTAAAGCCCATATCAAAGGCAAATAGTGACTCAAACCAGGGAATGAAAAGATAAGCTCCCATCAAGACTCCAATGGTCAAGGCCAATGTTGTCGCGATTAAGTTTTCAGACAAAAATTGAATAACCAACGTGCGCCGATTTGCACCTATTGTTTTTCTAATTCCAATTTCTTTTAAGCGCTTAGACGCTGTAACTATCGCAATATTGATGTAGTTGAAACATGCGAGAACAAGCATAAAAACGCCGACGAACGAAAGAAAAATAATGGAAGAATACCCTTCTTCGCTGCTTTGAGATATAGCAGATCGAATGTTGGCAGACCGTTTGTGCAAAGTCGCAAGTGGCTCAAAGCGGAAAGACTCAACCTGCCAATCTTCTTTCGTTTGATTTTGAAGTAGCCGATATTTATCCATGGCCGCAGCAATCTGAAGCAACTCTGAAGTATCCTTCAAATGAATAAAAATGGCATCAGTAAATGAGCCCCAATCATTTTTATCATAGGACAAATCATTTTCAAAATTTTCAAAATGAATTAGAAAATGAAAGTTGAAGGATAAGGATGCAGGAAAATCTTCCGCAACTCCCGTAACAACAAAGGTTTTTGCTTCACCTGAGCCGAACTTAATGATTATGTTTTGCCCTATTGGGTTGGTCTTTCCAAAGAATTTCTCTGCTTTGGATTCACTAAGAATTACACTATTGACATCTCGTAAAGTAGACTTATCTCCAAGTTTAAGTGGAAATGTAAACATTGAAAGGTAGGAAGGATCTGCGAATGTCAATCGTTCATGAAAAACGTAATCTCCCTGCTTAACTACACCATAAACATTTTCAACCCGACAGATATCATCTATTTGTGGGAAGTCCTCTTTCATTGCCTCTGCTAGTGGTCTTGGGGACTTTCCATTTTGTTTGAAGTTGCCATCTCGATTAGCTAAGAATGTCGCAAGAAACACCTCGTGTTTATTCTCATGAAACTGATCCGTACGGTACGTCCACTGTGCAAACGAATAAGTAAACAGACAAATCCCAATAGCTGCTGCTAAGCCTACCACATTGATGAAGGAGCTAAGCGGATTTCGCATCATGCTTCTCAACGTTGTTTTGTAATAGTTCTTAAACAATGTTGAATATAGTACACTGCCGAGTGTCCTTCTTCTTTGCTGGTTTTGGTATTCTTCTTTTGCAACCTTAGGAATATCCCCAAACTCGGCAACAGCTTTCTCAAAAGCCACTTGTTCAGATAGTCCATTAGAAACAAGATCCTCTATGTGATCGCGAAGATGAAGTTCCATTTCATAAAATGATGCCTCATCATATGCAGGATGCTTTCTAAAAGCCTTTAGCCATTTGCTTATTGATTTCTCGAGATCGAACATAGCTATTCTGTTTTAAGGCCTTCAACCGGATTAGATTTTGAAACTTTTCTCACTTGTGTAGCAATTACGAAAGTCAAGACACCAACCAATAAAATGGCTGAAAAGACAGCTCCCAAATAGCCATAAGGAAGAGGGTCCTCGAACATCATTCCAAGCATTGCAGAATTCAAAAAATGCGCTGATGGTATACCTAAAATGATAGCAATGCAAAAGATTAACACATACTGGCTTACAATATTTCCGGTAAGGTTTTTCGCGCTTGCACCAAGTGTCTTTCGAATGCTAAATTCACGTATTCGACCTCTGATGTTAAGTTGGATAAGCCCATACAATCCTAGACTAGCCAGAATTACAAATACCATAGCGGTAGCACGTGTAAATCTTTTCATAGTATCAAGGTCTTCATAAAACCCTACCCATGTATCTTCCTGAAAGCCACCACTAAATGGAGTCTCAGGAAACAACTCCGCCCAACTTGCTTTTAGCTCTTCATAAGTCTTTACCTTGGCATCATCAGATACTCTGATAGTAAGAAAACTTTGATCTTTTTCTTCTGCCAATGTGAAGATTGTAGGACTTATTTCATAGTAGAAATTGTTAAAGTGAAAATCTTCAACCACGCCTACAATGTCATACGATATTGAATCAATCTTGAACTTACCTCCAATAGGGTTTGCTAGTTTTAGATTCTTCAGAAATGCTTCATTGACAACTACTGACATATGCTCACTCTGCATATCTGCCTGAAAAAATCGCCCTTCTTTTAGCTGCAAGTTTAGTGTTTCAAAATACCCAGCTCCGACTGAGACTTCATGTACTTCAAACTCTTGATCAGGAAAGTGTATAACTGTAGTTGAAAATCTTTTAGATAAATGATGTTTTGATCCAGCAAGGCTGATAACTCCAGATTGCTGAGACATACTTCTCTTTAATTTTTGCAGATCCTCTGCTTTCTGAACTTCTGCATAGAGTACTTCTTTTTGTGAATAGCCCCATCCTCTTTGAGCTTGATACCAACTGTTTTGGGCAAAAATCACTGCGAATCCAATTCCAACACAAGTAATAATTAATTGAACAGTCAAGAAGATCTTGGTTGCAATATTCTTTTTTCCAAACTTCAACGTTCCTTTAAAAATTTGTACCGCTCTGAATTTAGAAATATAAAAAGCAGGATAGATCCCTGAAGCTAAACCTGTGAATAATAGCACAAGTATTAAAGTCAACCACATGTTTCCATCTGTCAAATCAAAATCACTTGCGATACCTGAAAAACCAGAAAACCATGGAAGAAATATGGTTGATGCCAAGATGAACCCAACGATTCCAGCGAAGCATGTAAGAAAGAGATTTTCGGCAAGGAACTGAAAAATGATTAATCTCCTGCTAGCACCGATGACTTTACGCATGCCAATTTCCTTCAATCGTTTAGAAGCAGATACTATGGCAATATTTAAATAATTAAAACAAGCAAGTGCCAAAATAAAAGCAGCAATAACAGGTAATCCTATCCTCCCTTCATCAGAAGCATCATATGAAATATCTCTTTTAATTTCATCAGAGGACAGGTGTAAATCATGTAGTGAAACAAAATCAAAAGCGCTAACTGGCCAGTCTGAGTTAGCTTCATTTTGAACTGGAATATATTTGGTCATTTGCTGCTTAATGGATGCTAATCCATGTGGATCTTTCAATTGAATAAATGTAGCGTTCAATTCTCTTGACCAATCTTGAAAATCAAACGTACTGTACAAGGTATTCATGTTTTCTATGTTGACCAGAAAATTGAAATCGATGATTCTAGCCAATGGAAAAGCTTTTGCAACACCCGCTATTTTGAATGATTTAGAAACTCCATCTCCAAGGATAACTTTGATTTCCTCACCCACTGGATTTTCATTACCAAAATATTTTTGAGACATTTCTTCACTTAGAATAATACTGTTTAAGTCTTCAAGAGAACTGGAAACGCCCCATTTAAGAGGAAATGTAAACATCTCTAGAAAGGAAGGATCGACAAATCGGATACTTTCGTGAAATACCTTATCGCTATACTTTACTACTGCATTGCCATTATGGATTCTAGTTACGTTTTCGATATTCGGAAAATCATTTTTTAACATTTCTGCAAGAGGTGCCGGTGAATTGCCAAACAACTCCATCGTACCTTCTCTATTTACATAGTGAGTGGATAGAAAAAGTTGGTCCTTGTTTTCATGAAATCGATCAATTCCTAAATCGAAATCAATGAAGGCATAGGTAATTAGAGCAGCACCTATGGCAACTGCTAGTCCAAATACATTGATAAATGAGCTAAGCGGGCTCTTCATCATGCTTCGAAGCGTTGTTTTAAAGTAGTTATTAAGCATAGTCCTAAATAATATTGACCTAATAGAGGTCTTCCTTTTTATAATTGAATATTCTTCTTCGGCAACTTCATTTACTTCACCAAATTCCTTGATGGCAGTTTGAAACGCATCTTTCTCACTTAGTCCTTGAGTGAGTAGATCTTCTACATGATCTCTTAAATGCAACTCCATTTCACGAAGCATACCTTCATCAAAAGCGCGTTGCTTTTGCAGCTTTTTTATCCAGCTATTGATTTCGAGTTCCAGATTAAACATGACCTATGTGGTTGTTGGTTTTATATCCCAAAGCGTATTTAGTACTGCATTTACCTGATCCCACTGGGCCTGCTCCGTCACTAATTCCTTTTTACCGAGTTCAGTAATTTCATAATACTTTCTAGGCCTGGTACCACCATCCATGGTCCAATTGGATTTTATCAATCCGTCTTTCTCCAGTCTGTGAAGTACAGGATAAAGCATTCCATCTGAATATTCCATTTTACCTCCAGACAGTTCTTTAATCTTCTTAATAATCAAGTATCCATAACTATTACCCTGCTTTAAAATGCCCAGAATAATCGGTTTAGTGGATGCCGCAGTTAGATTTTTAGAAATCATACCATTCATTTTAATACTATTATACGCAAGTATACTAATTATTCTATATACATAGAATGTCAAAGTATAACGAAAATTTTAATAAAGGGTTTCAAACGACTTTTGTTAGTCTTATTTTACATTATGTATTCATTTGTGAAACAAATAATCTTTGCCTACGTTTGGTCTTCAAAACTGAAACAAATCAGAAGATTATTATGAAAGGGACTAACCTGGGAGAATTTCAAGAGATCGTCTTGCTATCTGTACTTATTTTAGATGATCAGGCGTATGGTCTTCAAATTCAAAAAGAAATAAGCAAGCGTCTCGATCGATCCATGAGTCGTGGAGCCTTACATGCAGCTCTTAGCAGATTGGAAGAAAAAGGATTCTTAGAATCTCAT
>CAZWLS010000171.1:0-8915 GCA_964634415.1 uncultured Roseivirgaceae bacterium
CCTCAACAACACTTCCATTTCTCAATTAAATCTGGACTTGAGAAACTATGTTGTGCAGGAAGGAATGGCCTACAGAGTAGTTCCAGCTTTTAATGAAGATGCAAGAGCGGGATATCCAGTAAATACTGATGCCATGTATGACAATGTTATGAACAAGTTTACTTGGACCAACCTTGACGACCCTAGCGTTTATTACAGTCAAGATTATTTAGGTTTTGTTCTTAACTCAAGATCTACATTTAATACCCTGGCAGAAAACTTAATCGAAGAAGGTGATTATGCAAGAGCAGCAGAGGTTTTAAAAAGATGCTTGGAGGTTATGCCGAATGAAGCTGTAGCCTTTGATATTTTCAGCATGCAACAAGTTGATTTATTCCTACAGGTAGGAGAGCCAGAACTGGCAGATCATATTGCTGAGGTGACTACCACCAATGCTTCAAAATGGCTAGACTACTACTTCGCAGGAGATAGGACAAGTACAGATGAATTGCAAAGGCAGATTATTTCCCTTAACGAGGTGGCACGAGCATATAGAGCGAATGGCGTTAGAGAGAAGGCCGCTCAATACGAAGAGTTATTCAATAAATACTACACACAGCTAGAGGCTGACAGATAACCAAGAAATAAAAGTGAATTTGAAAGACCTTCAACGAAAGTTGGAGGTTTTTTTGTGCCCAAAAAAATTAACGCTTGAGAAATTTATAAGCTTTCTTGAAGCGTTTCTCTTCATCTTTTACAACAAGAAAGTAATATCCAGTTGCTAAATCTTTAACCTGAATTTTATACTTTCCTATCCCAACTTCTTCTGGCTTTATTTGGAGCTTGTTTCCAATCATTGAATTCAATTCAAACTCGGCATTCTCAAACTTGCCATCTATTTGGATCATGATGAACTCAACTGCAGGGTTTGGATAGATGCTTATATCAGCATCTTGAGCAAGGTTTGATCCCTCCTGTGCGAAGGAAGCGCCGCAAAGAAAAAGGGCGAACGTTAGTATGATCAGTTTATTGCGCATTGTTAGTATACAAATTACGGAATTTTTTTCATATTGTTCCTAATGCTCTTAAAATATTAATCGTTAATTAACGTTAACCAGGCCATTTCACATTGGATTTTTCAGGGAAATAATTGATTCTAACCAATTCTAATGAGTTTTTAAACTCCATCGAATAAAAGCAATGATTTATCTAATAGTAAATCAAATTGCCGATATCAGGAACTTTTGTCTAACCACGTTAATCAACCAGATTTAAATTCAAGATCAATTTGGAGGTTAGTCTCTACCTAAAGATGCACTTGCTTTGGGTATAAATTGAATGATATCTGAAGCTTGAATCCAGGGAGACTCTAAACTTCTTACTGCTTCATCTCCAGCTAGGCCGTGAAGAAAAACTGCAAGTCTCAATGCTTCAAAAGGCTTGATTCCCTGAGCAAGAAAAGCTCCTGTAATTCCAGTTAAAACATCACCGCTTCCTGCGGTAGCTAATGCTGGATTTCCAGTCGAATTGAAGTGAATAATTCCAGAACTACTACAAACAGCTGAGTATGCCCCTTTCAAAACAATATTTAACTCATGCTTCATGCAATATGATCTTAGCTTTTCCAGCTTTTCAAAATCGTCACCCCATTCTCCTACCAGCCTTTTAAATTCTCCTGGGTGTGGAGTAAGAATTGATTCTTTGGGTAACAGATCCACCAAATTCGGGTTTGCCGAAATTAGGTTTATTCCGTCTGCATCTACAACTATTGGATCTTCTTGGACATTCAAAAAATCACTCAATGCGTTTAATGTTGATGAGTCTGTACCAATGCCCGGGCCAATAGCTATTGTATCTTCTGTTGTCGGGATTAACTCAATCCAGCTTTCGCCTGGATCTAGGGAAACCATCGCCTCTGGAATGCTTATTTGCAATATTTCGGTACCGCATCTTGGAGAATGTACATTAACTAAACCAACACCTGCTTTGAAAGCTGCCCTTGCACACAACACAGCTGCTCCCATTTTACCTTCCCTTCCAGCTACAATCATCAATCTTCCAACGCTCCCTTTATGATCAAACGTTGATCGGGAAGGTAAAAGCTTCTGTATTTCTCTCTTTTCGGATAAATAAAATGGAGAATCAACACTAGCAATGAAATCTTCACTCAAACCTATATCTACATTACGCCACTGACCTACATACTTCTCTGATTGAGGTTGAAAAAAAGCCAACTTAGGAACATGAAATGATATGGTAAAATCTGGTTCAAAAACCACTGAGTCTTTGCTCAGAGGTTGATCCGAATATAGACCAGATGAAATATCAACCGCAATTCGCTGTGATGCCTGATCATTCAGAAACATAATAAGATCAGCTTGCAGTCCTTGAATAGGCCTGGTAAGACCAGACCCAAAAATTGCATCTATTATTATTGATCCTTCAGGAATTGATGGAAAGTCACCAATATGAGTAATCTGACAATGAGATTTTAACCGCTTCAGGTTATCAAGAAAATCAGCGCTGCCTTTATCAACATCACCAATAACGAAAGTTTGAACCGACCAATTTCTTTCGAGCAACAATCGACTAATGGCTAATCCGTCACCACCATTGTTGCCTGTCCCGCAGAAAATAAAAACTGGTTGTTTTGTTGGGTGTAGGCCGAGAAATTTGACTACAAAAGCTTGGCTTGCTCTTTCCATCAAATCGATGGAAGCAATTGGCTCATATGCTATTGTATACTGATCTACCTCTCTTATTTGTGCGGCATTTAGAACTTTCATTTCGACTAGCGATCTACTTCTCCCATATTTAGGTCCATGGAACCTAAGATAGCGAACAAATCAGCAAGCATACATCCTTTGCTTATTTCAGCAAGGACAGAGAGATTACTAAAACTAGGCACGCGAGCTTTGCATCTAAGTGGTTGATCTGCTCTCCCATCAGTTCTAAAAAAGAACCCAAGCTCACCTTTTGGGTTTTCTGCTCTCACATAATAGTCTTGAGCTTTTGGTCTGATTTTTTTAGGGACATTCGCTCGAGGATCGAATTCTTTGGTTCGTTTATGTTCACCAAGTAATTTTTCAACGCACTGCTCAATGATTCGAATGGATTCCCAACATTCTTGATATCGAACCCAATTTCGATCCCAACAATCACCAAGCACACCCATTTGACCTTTCCCTACTGGTACATCAAAATCTATCTCTGGATAAACACTGTATCCATCAACTTTTCGAAGATCATATTTAAGTCCTGAGCCTCGAAGCATTGGTCCCGTTACTCCATAATTAATCGCTAAATCTGGCGGTAACACACCTACATTGGCCGTTCTTTCTATAAAAATCTTGTTGTTGACAAGGAGTGTCTCGGTATCTTTCAACTTCGGCTTTAGATAGTCAACAAACTGCTTAGCTCTTTCCTCGAACCCTACAGGTAGATCATAAAACAAGCCACCAACCCATATATAATTGTAGAGCATCCTTGCACCACTTGCCCATTCGAGCATTCTAAGAATATGCTCTCGATCCCGCATCATCCATAAAAAAGGCGTGAATGCTCCAATGTCCATCCCATATGTACCTATGGCAATAAAGTGTGAGGCTATTCGATTTAATTCTGCTACGAGGACTCTGATATACTCAACTCGCTTTGGAATGTCGTTTTCAATTCCAAGCATGCGTTCAACTCCCATTACGAACGACCATTCATTATTCATGGCAGCCACATAATCCATTCGATCTGTATAGGGTATGGTTTGATTAAAAGCCAAGGATTCTGCATGCTTTTCGAAGCATCGGTGCAAATACCCCATATGTGGAACTACGTCTACTACAATTTCTCCATCTGTTATCACCTCTAACCTTAATACCCCATGTGTTGACGGATGTTGAGGTCCAACATTAATAATCATCTCCTCAGTCTTGAGGTCAGACTCCTTATACTTAAGCGGCTCAGACCTATTTAATGGAGAATCTAGAATTGAGAATTGAGAATTGGTATGTGATGATGTTGAATTCTCCATTTATTTCAATTTAGCCGATTTAATTATTGAAATAAGTATTCTCTTCAATTCTTCAGATTGTTCAATTAGGACCAAAACTTCATTCAACTCCAATTCAGAATCTTTAATAAGTCGCAACCAATAATGAGTCTCATGAGCTTCCTTATTAGCAATTGAAAGTTTGTGAATAAAATCAGCCTTTGATTCAGCTTGTTGAGCTTCTTCTGATAATGCCCCAATTGCAGTACCGCTGCGAAGAACCTGTTTAGAGATTACAAATTCCTTTTGTTCATCTTGGAGCTTCCTGGTAAAAAGAACGATAGCCAAAGCAAACTCGTAACTTTTGATAAGTAGTTGGTTTTGGCGTTTCAATTTTCTATTCTCCATTTTCAATTATCAGTTCTGTTAATATTTTACCTTAACATCATGGTATTTCTCCTGCTCTACATAATCTTTTCTTAGCGGAAAACCCTCCCAATCATCGGGAAGTAAAATTCTTCGCAGGTCCGGATGATTATTAAACTGAACACCTACTAAATCATAAGCTTCACGCTCATGCCAATCTGCAGTCCTCCAAATGTTGGAAACAGATTCTATTTGTGGCTGATCTCTTTTGAGATTCACTTTAAGCATTAAATGAAGATCGAAAGGAATACTGTAAAGGTTATAAACGATTTCAACCGAGTCTTTCTCTTCGCCATTATCAAGCGCACTTATACATGATAGTGAATCAAAGTATGTTTTCTCGTTGGCATGCAAGAAATCACACACTTGATGAATGAAATTAGCATCAATAAGGAGTGCCTGAGGAGTTGATTCCAAATCCTCACCCAAAACTGCATCGGGCAGCTTCTCATTTACGAGTAATTTTATTTCTTCAAACTGCATCTTTCTTCATCAACTTTTCTAGCTCCTTAGGTCTTAGAATCGACTCTGATCTTATTTTTTCCTGAAGTTTTAGAAAACCTCCAATTAGAGCTTCGGGTCTTGGTGGACAGCCAGGCACATAAACATCAACAGGAATCACTCTATCAACACCTTTTAAGACATGGTAGCCATGTTCCCAATACGGACCACCGCAATTGGCACATGATCCCATAGAAATAACATATCTAGGCTCAGCCATTTGTTCATACAGTCTCTTTACCCGATCGGCCATCTTAAAGGTAACTGTACCAGATACTATCATCACGTCCGCCTGCCTTGGGGAATTTCGAGGTATTACACCGAAACGATCTAAATCATATGCTGAGGAAGCAGTAGACATAAATTCAATTGCGCAGCACGCCAATCCAAATCCAACTGGCCAAAGACTACTTAATCGAGACCAATTCAATAAATCATCAAGCTTGGAAATTATAATACCTCCTTCGCCTGTTTTTAAGCCACCAATAGTATGTTCTTCGCTATTCATTTATACCTCTTATATGCACTTTCAGGAATACGAGATTTATAATCAGATTCTTTGGGTTTTGGTCGCACCCATTCCAACATCCCTTTCGCCCACACATATATCAATCCGACCATTAAAATTCCTACAAAAATGAATGTTTCTATCATGGAAAATTTCCCCCACAAGCCATTTGTTTCTTTCACCAATTCTTCGTCTCCGAATACACTTGCCCACGGAAATAAGAAAACCAGTTCAGCTTCAAACAATAAGAAAATCAAAGCAATAACATAAAAGCGAATATTGAATTGGCCCCAGGCAGTTCCAACGGGCTCTTCACCTGATTCGTAGGTAGTTTGTTTTTCAGGAGTAGGTCTGTTCGGTCGCAGAATCTTCCCTGCTAATAATGTAACTAACAAAAAAGCAATCCCACCAACGCAGAACAGTAAAACAGTACCAAATCCACTGATCTCAATCATGATGGGAAATTACATTGAATAAGTGAGATAATTTAAGGAGAGCGACGAATTCGATCCCTAAAATTTAAGTGGATCGAGGTGCTTGAAATGTCCATTTTGTTTGATTCTCTCTTGTGCGTCTTGCGCCCTTTCAAGAGCAGGGAGTAAATGCGCGAGATGTTTCAGTGCAAACTGTAGTCGTTCATTTTCTGTAGGCATCTGAAGTAACTGGTATTCTTCTTCTGGCTTAAAACCAATTTTATGCCCAATTTCATATACAGAATTAAGGCTTGAGATATCAGGAACATCCATTTCGCCGAGCCATACAAATAGTTTAGAAACCATTTCTTTAAATTCATATAGCATACTTAGATCCGTTGATTCATCACTCATAGATAAATCCTCAATACGTCCACCAGCATATAAATGAGTATCCCACGGATTCCAAAATTCCTCGACTCTAAATGGCTGCAATGCCCTGGTTTTGATGTCCATTCGGCCATCATCATAGGTTTTTGTCACCTCTGTGATTTCGACTTCCGTACCCAACTCAATCTTGTTCATTACATAAGCAGGGATGCCAAAAGTGGTATTATTCACCAAGCAATCGTTGACCAACGCTTTATAGCGTGGTTCAAAAATATGTAGGTTAACCCCCTCTCCAGGAAACGCCACAATATTCAACGGAAAAAGAGCAATTTCTCTCATAGATGAAAAAAACACTGAACATCGAAAATAGTTTGGTACTTTCGATCATTCATGAGGATCATTCGAATAAACAAAGGTAAAGCAGTACGTCTGCCGCTAAGATTACTTTGTGTAATTCTTATGATTTTAATGACCGTAAAATTGGCAAATTGGTTGTCAGAACCCTGGTCCATTATTTCTGTAATCTTAATTGCCTCATTTCTACCTGCCATCTGGTTTGCGAGCAAAATCATAATTATAAATGAAGAAAATAAAACAATCTATGATGGCATTTGGACAATGGGGCGCAAGCTTAAAAGACCATCCAAATACACCTCTATAAATGAGATTATAATTAGAAAGATCAAGACTAAAAGAACTGTATACACCCTATCTAACAAAGAAAACATTGTAGCAGACCATGAGTTCAGAGCTATCTTAAAGCTTGAAAATGATGAAGAGTATTTCCTCTTTAGTCACCCATTAAAAGATAGGGTTGACAAAAAGGTGACAAAAATCAAGAAGAAGCTTGAGATAAATTGAATAAAAAAATTGCTTTCGATGCTTAGCTTTGCTTCACCCAAAAATTCAACATGGCAAAATTTCACACCCTAAGCGTTAAAGAAATAACCAGACCAACAGAAGAATCCGTTGCTGTCACTTTTGATATCCCTGAAGATTTAAGAGAAGAATTTTCTTTCATCCAAGGACAGCACATTACTTTGAAAAAAGACATTAATGGTGAAGACACAAGACGGTCGTATTCCATCTGCTCTTGTCCAATTGATGAAGTCTTAACTGTAGCTATTAAAAAGCTTGATGGTGGTGCCTTTTCAACCTATGCAAACGATGTGATGAAGGTAGGCGATGAATTGGAAGTAATGCCTCCTCACGGACACTTCTATGTTCCACTAGATTCAGCAAACGCTAAATCTTACGTTGCCTTTGCTAGTGGCAGTGGAATTACTCCAATCATTTCCATAATAGAGACAACATTAAGGACAGAGCCAGAGAGTGAGTTCAAGCTATTTTATGGCAATAGTCGAACGAGCACAATTATTTTCCAAGAAAAACTAGAAGCGCTAAAGAATAGATACATGGGAAGATTTAGCCTGTATCACATACTAAGCAAGGAGCGTCAGGAGTCGGATCTATTTAATGGCCGAATTGAATCAGAAAAGATTCAATCATACGCAAAATTGTTTTTTGATCCTGAGACCGTAGATCACTATTTCACTTGTGGACCAGAAGAAATGATGCTGACCGTACAAAGTGAACTTAAAAATCTTGGAGTACCGGAAGATCGTATCAATTTGGAGCTATTTACATCTCCAGTTGGTAAATTGGGGGGAAAGGCTAAGGAAATAAAACATGAAAAAGCTAAGGCTGAGATAACCGTGATTTTGGATGGAAATAGTATGACTTTTCCATACGATTCAGATAAATCTATTTTGGATGTGGCTTTTGATAATGGTGCAGATCTTCCTTATGCATGTAAAGGAGGAGTATGCAGTACCTGCGTCTGTAAAGTGGAGGAAGGAGAAGTAGAAATGGATATTAACTACGCACTTGAACCTGATGAATTAGCAAGAGGTTTAGTACTTAGCTGTCAGTCTTTTCCAAAGACTGAGAAAGTAAAATTAAGTTTTGATGTTTGAGCCCAACAATGAGCAATTCAAACGTGTTAAGTAACTTTGAACAAAGGAATTAAGAAGATGGATATTAAGAGTTTAGAAGATCGATTTAACGAAAAAATTGATGAGGACATCCGAATAGAGCCAAAAGATTGGATGCCTGAAAATTATCGTAAAACACTAATACGTCAGATTTCGCAGCATGCGCACTCAGAAATAGTAGGAATGTTGCCAGAAGCCAATTGGATTTCTCGCGCACCTACGTTGAGAAGAAAGGCGGCAGCTCTAGCGAAAGTGCAAGATGAGGCGGGTCATGGTCTGTATTTGTATAGTGCCTGTGAAACGTTAGGTGTAGAGCGGGATTCACTACTTCAAGATCTTCACTCTGGAAAAGCTAAATACTCTTCGATATTTAATTACCCAACATTGACATGGGCTGACATGGGAGCGATTGGGTGGTTAGTTGATGGCGCAGCTATCATGAACCAAGTACCACTTTGTAGAGCATCATACGGTCCATATGCTCGAGCAATGGTGCGAGTATGCAAGGAGGAGTCTTTTCACCAAAGACAAGGTTTCGAAATTATGCTTACCCTTTGCAAGGGTTCAGAAGAGCAAAAGAAAATGGCTCAAGATGCACTTAACAGATGGTGGTGGCCAGCACTTATGATGTTTGGTCCAACGGATGAGGCGTCAACTCACACTGAGCAATCTATGAGATGGGGAATCAAAAGATTCACCAATGATGAGCTAAGACAAAA
>CAZWLS010000172.1:0-8907 GCA_964634415.1 uncultured Roseivirgaceae bacterium
AATCCTGGCAATAATCCATTGGTTTTAACGATTTATAGTCTATTCTCATATTTTAGCAAACTACTTTTAATACATCACTCACCAGACAAAGGTGACAAAGCGGTGGCATCTTTAATTGGTGTAAATCCATTTTTTGTCAAAGAGTATCTCCAAGCGGCAAGGAACTATCCTGTTCATAAAGTAGCTCAAAACATAAAACATCTGCATGAGGCAGACATGCAATCGAAAGGCATTGGATTTGCTACAAAAAAAGAAGGTCCCGTTTTAACAGAATTGGTATATAAATTGATGAACTAATACAATTTAGTACCGAATATTCGTTGCATTTCATGGTCAAAAACAATTCTACATTGAGAATTTTCATTACGCTACTTCTAGGTTTTTATTTCATAAGTGCATTTGCGCAGAGTTCCATTGAAAGCAAGGAATTTGCTGGTTTAACAGCCTTCGTAAATTTTCAAGAAAGAAAATACCAAAGTGTTATTAGTGATTTAAAGTCTAAGAAACTTCTTTCGAAAGATGAAGAAATTCTTTTATTTCTAAGTCAATTAAAAACTGGAAAATCAGATTCAAAATCGTCAGAGCAGTGGTTGGCTAATAATCCACAACATCCGATGAAGTCGCTCGTCCATTATCATTTAGGAGAGTATTATTTCTACAATCAAGATACACTTAAAAGCAATACATATTTATCTAAAATCTCGTCAGGTGATCTAACCAAAAGAGATCGAGCCTCATATGGCTATGTATATGGTTTATTGAAGCTTAACGACAATAAGTATTCTGACGCTAGCAATTTGTTTCAGCTTGCAAGAACTAATGAATATGAGGAATTGAATAAACTAGATTACTATCAAGGATATAGCTCATATCATCTAAATCAAAGAGAAAAAGCTCTAGAGTATTTTCAAGATACTGAGGATGACTTTCAATTTGCTAACTCATCAAAATTCTTTATAGCAAAAATTCATCTAGAGGATGGCAAACTGGATGAAGTTTTGGAAATGGCTCAGAATGAACTTTCTGAGGAAAAAACTATTACTAACTCCGGATTTAATCAAATAATTGGTGAAGCTTACGCATTAAAAAATGAATCCGATAAGGCTGATGCATTTTTTCAACGTGCAATCGAAGTACATCCAGGAAAACCATCTGCAGCTCTATATTACCAAGCTGGAGTATCCAAGTTCAAAATAGGAAATGAAGAGCTTGCCATTGAATATTTAACAGAGTCCGGTATTCAAGGCGGTGAGTATGCTCAGCTTAGCGCTTTTCAACTAGGTCGGCTTTATTTAAAAAAGAAAGAATATCAGAAGTCTCTGACCGCATACATAGAAGCGTCAGCATCGAATGATGATGAAATTTTAAAAGAATCGCTGTTTCAGGCGGCTAGTATAAATGCGAAGCTTGGAGTATACGATCAAGCTATAAGTTTTGCTGATGACTACTTGCAGAAATTTATCAGAAATCCGGATTCTGAAAAAATGCAAAATCTAATTGCACAGTCATATTTAAGAACTTCAAACTTTGACCTTGCGATTGATCATTTAAAAAAGCTTGGTATATCGAACGATACACAAAAAGATATTTACCAACAAGTGACTTATCAAAAAGCAATCTTAGCCTTCAACGATGCAAGTTTCAGTGAGGCGAGAAATTGGTTTAACGAAAGCTTGAGATTCAATTTCGATAGTGAACTCACTAACGGATCATATTATCATTTAGGTGAAATATCCATGCAAGAAAATAAGTTTAATCAAGCCATCAAATCATATAAAAAGCAGGCGAATATTAACGCTATTTCTAACTACGGAATTGGATATGCTTATTATAACCAACAGAAATACCAGGACGCGATACCATTCTTTAAGGAAGCGAGAACTTCCACTGAAAAACCAATTAGAGAAGATGCGACAGTAAGACTTGCTGACTGCCTGTACGCAACGAAATCATATCAGGAATCACTAAATGTTTACAATCAATTGTCAAATTCAATCCAATCGAGTTATATATTTTATCAAAGAGGATTGGTGCTAAAAAGTTTAGAGAGGACAAACGAAGCTATCATTTCTTTCAATCAAATAGCTTCTGATGACAGATACAAAGCATCTGCAATATTTCAATCTGCTATGATTGAATTTGAAGCTGCGAATTTCGCCAAGGCTGATGCCTACTTTTCACAGGTGATTGATCAATATCCAAATTCATCTAAATACGATGAATCAATATTAAACAGAGGAATATCTAAAAAGAATTTAGGGCAATTAAATGATGCTAAAACGGACTATGAAGATATTCTAAAAAACAGAATGGATTCAAAGTTTGCGTTCAATGCAATCCTTGGATTACAAGAATTAAAACAATCTGGATTAGAAATAAGAAAACTAGATCAATACATTAAAGATTACAAGCAGGCACATCCTGATGATGGTAGTCTTGAACTGATTGAGTTTGAATCAGCAAAAAATCTCTATTTTGATTTTGACTACTCGCAAGCAGCTCAAGCATTTGAGAAATACTTGAAAAATTACCAATCTAGTAGCAATAGAACACAAGCGAAGTATTACATGGCTGATTCATACTACCGAATAGATGAATTAGAAAAAGCTAAATCTGGATTTGATGACTTAAAGTTTTTAAGAAGTGAATTAACAGGTAGAATATTGAATAGGTTAGGAGAGATCAATAAACGACTAGACTTATTCGAGGAGTCGGAAGAAGTATATAAACTTCTAGTAAGCCTTCAAATAACACCTAAAGACACATATAATGGGTTAAATGGACTTATGCACCTGTTCTATGAAAACAAAGATTTCGATCAGGCAATTGTAGGAGCAGACGACATTTTAACAGCTGAGTGGAAGCCCATAAATGCTTCTCAATCAGCGCTTATCATAAAGGCTAAGTCTTTATACCAACTCAATGAATTAGCAAAGGCAAAAAGCAGCTTTCAGCTTTTAGAAAATGAAGATGGATTAATTGGGGCTGAGGCCAACTATTATCTAGGTCGTATTTCTTATGAAGAAGGTGATTATGATAGTTCATTGGATCTTCTATTTGACCTAAATGCCAAATACGGAAGCTATACAGAATGGGTCGATAAATCGTATTATTTAATTGCTGAAAACTACATTGCTAAAGAAGAGCTATTTCAGGCCAAGGCTACTTTAAGATCTATTATACAACATTCTAAAAATGAGGAAATTGTATCAAAATCTAAGAATCTTCTTTTAACGATTGAGGATACGAAAATTCAGGAAGATTCAACTCAAATAAAGGACTAATGAGGTATATAATTCTAATAATGCTATGCTGGTTTTTTACCTGGCAAGCTGCAGGACAATCAGATAGCACTAAGGCACAAGGAGAAATTATCTCCGGCGAAGTTGTAGTTGAGAAAGACAACAAAATAGTGTTGCCAATGGCTGAAAAAATATTTCTAAGAAGTAACACAAATACCTTAGATACTTCACTACTACAGATTGATTTTCAAATAAATGAACCTTTATTTGAATGGCCCAACTATAAAAGTGATGTTCCATTCCAAACAGCAGTAGAAAATTATCCACATGAAAAATTCCAGAACTACGTCAAATTTGGTTTCGGAAATTACAGTTCACCTTTGCTAGAAGCTGGATTTTTTAAAAAATTCAACCAATTTGAAACCAATGCTAGAGTATTCTATGAAAGCTTTAAATCAGGTCCAGTAAATGGAGATAATAGTGATAATTCCGATGGTGGAATAGAATTATCTGGAACCTATAAGAAAAACAGCATTGCTATTATTCCTCGTTTAAAGTATACAAATCAGCAATATAGCTTCTATGGGAATGCAAATAGAGTGAACAATGGTTTTGACTCATCTAAGCCTGATGATAATTCACTAAATGATTTTGTCTTTGATGTGGCACTGACAGGAACAAAGGGTGATGTTTCATACTCGATTACTCCAAATTTCTCATTTACAAATCAAAGCATTAGTCCACAGGATTCTGGGAATAAAGAATCAAGCATAGGTGCTGATGCGTCTTTATCCTATAAGATTGATGAAAAATTCAATACTGGATTTGACATAGATGCTAATAGCGCTTCATATGATGGAGGTATTCAGATAGATCGCTCATTAGTTAATGTTAAACCTTGGGTTACACATAAAGTAGATAAACTTTCAATAAAAGCAGGATTTGTAATTTCTTCCGGTAAAGTAGGAG
Source organism: uncultured Roseivirgaceae bacterium (assembly GCA_964634415.1). Lineage (GTDB taxonomy): Bacteria > Bacteroidota > Bacteroidia > Cytophagales > Cyclobacteriaceae > Ekhidna. The sequence goes on from CAZWLS010000172.1 coordinate 4,212, forward strand.
ATGGCTCGAAAACTGGATTTTATCCTGATTTAAGTGCCAAATACGAGCTAAATAGCGATTGGTCTGTATATGGACTACTATCAGGTGGTCAAAAATGGAATAGTTTGAGTTCAACCTTGAATGAAAATCAATTCCTCGATGATTCACTCACAATTGTACATTTAGAGTACGTTTCTTCATTTGGTGGCGGCATTAAAGGAAAGCCGTACAAGAATATACTATTAGATGTTGGATTGACTTTTAATTCTGTTAAAGGCCTACCGTTTTATACTCCTTCATCCTCAGATTCATCAAGATATACATTGTCTTTTGATTCAGAATCTGTTGGAATAGTAACGCTGTCTTCAAGCATTTCATTTATGCCAACATCTATAAGTAGTTACGGTTTAAAACTTGATATTAATAGTTTTTCAGTCGAATCATTAGATAAACCATGGCACAAACCAACCTATGTTATCCAAGCGTTTACAAGTCATAATATCCAGGAAAAGCTTATTATCTCAGCATACTTTACAAGCATAGGAGGGCTTAGAGGGCCTGCAAACGTAGATTTTGGTTCAGTAAAGCTTTCATCATTTATAGATATTGGGGTAAGTGCGAAGTACTTAATCACTAAACAAGTCTCTGCTTTCATTACCGCTAATAATTTGCTTAATGACGAATACGAACGATATTTGGGGTACCCGATCAGGGGACTTTCATTCAAACTAGGTGGTCAGTACCGATTCTAATAAGTATTTTTCCTAGTATTGAAAATTGTTATATCTTGGTTCGGTCAAAAAAATTACTATGGCGAAAGACGATAATATCAACGATAAAGATCAAAAAGATCAGGACGATTTCTTCGGAGATGATGATGATTTTGGATTACCAGAATTAGACTATGAAGCTTTGGATGATGATGACTCAGTAGAAGAATCTACTCCTGAAGCATCTGTCGAAGAAACTACGCCTGAACCTGAACCTGTTGCAGAAACACCTTCAGAACCTGAAGCCTCTTCAGAAGATGATTCCATATTCGATGATGATTCATTTGATGACACATCTTTTGATGAAGAAATTCCTGATCAAATCTCAGATGAAGAACTCGAAGCATCTTTTGGCGATGATTCATTAGATGATGCTTTTGATGATACCTCGTTAGATGACGCATTTGATGATGACTCAATGAATGATACATTTGATGAGTCTGCAGATTCATTTGATGACTCATTTGATGATAGTACTGCAGATGAAGACTTAGAAGCTGTTACCGAATCTGATTCCAGTGATGATAAAACAGCAACTGAAGATACTGCTGCTGAGGAATCTATGGATGATTTTTATGAAGAGGAGTCTTTCGATGATTTTGGTGGCTCTGACGATGCTGATGGTGAAGAAATTCCTGATTCAGTTTTTGACAGTGATGTGTTGGACGAAGATGAGTTTGCGCAATTCGAGAAAGAACTGATGGAAACTGAAGGTGATGACTTAAGTGATATTGATGACTCTTATGAAGAAGAACCTGCTGAAAAAGCAGCGCCGGCAGAGAATAAAGGTAAGTTTGCAAGAGTTGTAATAGTCGGAATATTGATTTTTGCGGCACTCGGGACTGTATTCTGGGTTATGTCTCCAATTGGCGGTGAAGAAGAATCACAACCTGTTGCAGAGAAGACTACTCCTAAGCCTGCTACAACTAAGTCGGCCGAACAGCCTGAAGAAGAGCCAGAGTCAAATGCGGCTACTACTGAAGCTGATAATACTTCTAGCACTGAAACTAAAACAGAAGACAAACCTGCTGAAAGACCGGCACAAACTACAAGCCAACCTGCAGCAACCAGTAATAGAAATCAACAGGCATCAAATAGACCAACAGCTGTATCGGCTACTCCTGGCACGGTAAATGCACTATCCGATAAAACTGGTAATTTCTATATTGTAATTGCAAGCTTCTTGGATGGAGATATGGCAATGGATCATGCTACTTCATTATCAAATGAAGGTAAGAGTCCATCAATCATTCCTCCATTTGGTAAAGCTGTGACGCATCGTGTAGCTATTGCTGGATTTGGGACGTTAGCAGAATCACAAAGTGCATTAGAAGGATATAAGGGAGAATATGGTTCTGATATCTGGATTTTGAAATACTAAACACTAATATTTCAGATTCATCGTTCAGTTTGTTTGAATGGCAATACCATTCGATTAACTCATTATAAAGGAACATATGCTTATTAGTGTTTTGCAAGATCCCTTAGTTGAGGATCTAGAGTCAGAATCAATTTCTTTGTTGGAGCTTCTGACGAATGGAGGCTATATGATGATCCCCATCCTGGTATTATGGATGGTGGCAATTTACATTTTCGTAGAACGTACGCGCACACTGAGTGCTGCATCTAAGACACCTGAGTCTTTCAAAGACCAAATCAGGTCCATGGTGATATCAGGAGATATCAATGGAGCATTGATGCTTTGCAGTAAGATGGAAACACCAGTAGCTCGTATGATCGAAAAAGGAATTAGTCGTATAGGTAATCCGCTTAAGAATATTGAAGTCAGCATTGAGAATGTTGGAAAATTAGAGATTTATCGATTGGAGAAAAATTTAAATCTCCTAGCTACTATTTCAGGTGCTGCTCCTATGATTGGATTCCTTGGAACTGTCACGGGAATGATTCAAGCATTCATCGCTATTGCGCAAGAAGAGGGGGCTGTTAGTCCAAAATTGCTTTCGTCAGGAATTTACGAAGCAATGATTACCACCGCAGCAGGTCTGTTTGTGGGTATATTAGCATATCTAGGATACAATTACTTGGTTTCTAAGGTTGGGAAAGTTATCCATACAATGGAATCCAATGTAATTGACTTCATTGACCTTCTACAGGAGCCTAAGAAGTAATGGATTTAAAATCTAAACATAAGGTGAATGCTAGTTTTAGCATGTCGTCAATGACAGATATCATATTTCTGCTGTTGATTTTCTTTATGCTAACAGCATCGTTCATTACGCCATCAGGGCTTCCGGTGAATTTACCTTCTTCGAAATCTTCGGAAATTGTTTTGCAGAAAGTAAGCGTAACGATAACCAAGAATCTTACATATTCCGTTAATAATCAACGAGTAAATAGAGCATCTTTAGAGTCTGTTCTAAAAGCCAATTTGGCAGGAAAGGAAGGAATTGTTGTACTACACTGTGATGCTTCAGTCCCAGTCGAAAGGTTAGTGGAAGTTGCGGGTATAGCCACGGCCCTTAAAGCGAAAGTATCAATAGCTACGAAACCGGAGTAATGGACGATAGAGAGAAAAATGAAGAAAAAAATAAGCGAATAGGTTGGCTAACCTCTGTTGGAGTTCAGCTTATACTATTGGTATTATTTTACTTCATCGTCGCCTGGAAAGAACCATTTCCTCCAATTCCTGAGTATGGAATAGAATTAGGATTTACTACCTCTGCAGGTGCGCCCGCCGCATCTGCACCATCCCAGTCAGTACAAGAAGTCTCAGAAACACCAGTCGAGCAAGGAATACCTACTGAAACAACGTCTTCTGAAGCACCTACAGAAACAACAGAAATAGAAGAAAGTGTAATCGAAGAGACTCCTGTATCAGAAGTTGAATCACCAATTGAAGTTGAAGACACAAATCCTTCTGAGCCTGTTAGTTCCGAGGATGTAGTTGAAGAGAATGAAGTTGTAGAGCAAGAAACTCAAGTTGAGGAAATAGACACAAGAGCAGTAATGGGAGCTTCTGGTTCAGAAAGTGATGAAACCCACGAAAATCCGTCTGAAGGAGAAGAAGAAGAAGAAGAAAAAGAGGTAGATCAACGCGCAATCTATGGAAGTCAAGGTGCTAATTCAGGTAATTCTGAAGGTGCTGATTTAGCGCTGTCTGGATGGGTATGGGACTCCCTACCAAAACCAGATGACACATCTAGTCAGTCTGGTAAAATTGTATATAAAATTGTAGTTGATGATGAAGGGTACTTAGTGAAAATAGAAACATTAACATCCACAGTTTCACCAGCTCTAGAAAGAAAGTATCGCCAAGCAGTTCAAAAGCTTACATTTAGCAAGACAACTGACTATAAAACAGCACCCGTATCTACTGGGACAATTACTTTTATAATTAAGTCCAAATGAATTTCAGCGAGACAATCGAGTTTCTTTATTCTCGACTGCCTATGTATCAAAGAGATGGTAAGAGTGCCTATAAGAAGGATCTAACTAATACTATCCGTTTACTTGAAGTCTTAGATAACCCACACACCAAATTCAAAAGTATTCACATTGCAGGAACAAATGGGAAGGGTACTTCAGCACACGGAATTGCAGCAATACTTCAAAGTGCTGGCTACATAACTGGACTCTATACCTCACCTCATTTAAAGAGCTTTACCGAAAGAATCCGAATAAATGGAAATGAGATCTCTGAGTCGTATGTCATTGATTTCGTAAAGAAAATAGCGGAATCCATTGAATTGATAAAACCCTCTTTTTTCGAAATAACTGTCGCTATGGCATTTGACTATTTTGCTTCTAGGAAGGTGGATGTTGCTGTCATAGAAACAGGTCTTGGAGGAAGATTGGATAGCACTAATGTTATTACTCCGGAAATATGTTTGATAACGAACATAGGTTTTGATCACATGGATATGTTAGGTGATACTTTAGAATTAATTGCTAGCGAGAAGGCCGGAATTATTAAAACCGGAGTGCCA
>CAZWLS010000173.1:0-8860 GCA_964634415.1 uncultured Roseivirgaceae bacterium
TACATTTTATTTGGTTTGCCTGGAAGAATTTATTGCTTGAATGAATCAATTTATATTGATCTTTGTCCAATGTAATTGGTCCCTTTTTGGGCATCTTCAGTACATATATTAGGTTCATCAGACCTGCTGCACCGCCCGTTGCAAGAAAGGAAATTGGATCTGTTGATTTTCCGAATTTGCCGAGGTATGAATCCAATTCATACCCCGAAAAGATCTTCAAGCGCAATAATTCATTTGGAATAAAATCTTCGATTTCCCAAAACCCCCAACCGAATGAGTTTACTACCGCCACAATGCCATGGATCCAGTCATCATCAGATTTTAACATCGGCATAATCAGGGCATTCCATTCACTGGATTGCATTATACCCCCAAACGTGTGGAATGCACATACATGGCCAGCTTCGGTTAATAACTTAGTAGCTATTTTATGTCCTTTAAACCCCATTTTGGCTTCAAACAACCTTAGGAAAGAATAGGAAATGTTGCAATAGTAATTGGCATAATGACGCGTCAGTAATACTCCGAATGCTTCAATGAGTCCATTTTCAGCACTCCCTTCCAATGGCATGTGTGTTAATGCTTCTCTTACCCCGCTATAGTCGACGCCAGTTTGGTTTGATTGTGAAAGTGAATGAATGGTATAGTTCCCTTCTAATTGCGAGTTTCCAAGTTTCAGTTTAGGGAGTCTTCTTGAAATTCGGAATAGGCTCTCTTTGTTTCCCTTAGCGATGCATGCTTGCTGAGAACTAAAATATGTTCCACAATGTGAATTGTAAAGTGCATCCACTGCCCCTGCAAGGAATCCTGAAGTAAAATAAGAAACGGGTCTCTTACTTAGTCCAAATTTAATTTTCCAACTTATTCCGTAATGATCATAGCAAGTTTTAACCACTCCTCCATTAGTGTCAACCTCATTCAAATCAATTTTACCAAAGCCGGCGAACTGAAAGTACTCTGCGATCGCCTCTTTTTTTTCGTCTACACTGAAGCTATTTTGTGAAAAAAATTTTTTGAATTGTGAATATGCAATTTCTTGAGCGCTGTCTTTTAATACGGACTCTATCTCAGGTATATAGTCGATGGTATCAAGCAGTACAGCTTGTAAGAAGCAATTGTAGTGGTTGCAATGAAAAACGGTTGGTTCATTAGCTACCAGATAGGCATTACGATCATAATGAAAAGATCCTCTCAGGAAGTGATTCTCTAAAGTTGTCATTCTTGCTAATGGGTACTTTTATGCATGGTTAGTTCTTGCCCGTAAATGGATTTAATCGCTTGATTAATCTTTTGAAAAGTCGAATCATCGAGGTAGGTGTAGCTATCTAGGTCTTGGACCTCGTGCATTAGCTTGAGTTGAACTCTTTCCCAAGCCATAGGAGTATATTCCTCTCTGAGATGCTTCTTTATTTCACTAATAAGCATAGTTGAATGAACTAATTGGTAAAAGCACAAACCAATAGTTCATTTATTTTTTAACCAATCCTTCTGGGTGCACTTGAGGTAAACATGACTCCAAATTCAAATTAGTTGTACAAAACAACAACTAATTATATTTTATGTACGTTTGTACAACAAATAGAATCTATAATTATGAAAGGAGAACATATAGGTGAATTGGAAGAATTGGTCCTTCTTACAGTAGGATCTTTAATCGACGATGCCTACGCTGTTGTCATATTGGAAGAGATTAGGACTAATACAAACCGTAATATGGATGTTACAGCCATACATTCTGTTTTAAGAAGACTGGAGAAAAAAGGGTTTGTTAGTTCAGAGATGGGTGGAGCATCTAAAGAAAGAGGGGGGAGAAGAAAGCGATTTTTTACATTGACCAGGGCAGGCAGGAATATGCTGGATGAATCCATGGAGCTACGTTATTCACTCTATCAAAAATTACCCAAGCTTACTTTTAGTGGACTGCGATGAGGACACCTCCAAGACTTGCTGATCGGTTTCTAGAATGGTATTGTGATCCATACCTTTTGGAAGACCTCCAAGGAGATCTTCATGAGATCTATGATATGAAAGTGAGCAATGCATCCAAATACCCAGACTTAATCTATTGGTGGTTGGTCATTAGATCTTTCAGATGGTCGGCACTTAAAAAAACTCAAAAACTCAAAAACTCAGGACTAATGATTACAAAGAATAACTTTAAAATAGCATGGAGAGTATTGCTCCGTGATAAATTCAATACATCCATAAATCTTCTTGGACTTACTATTGGAATAACCTGCTTCCTCTTGCTTGGATTATATGTAAAGCAAGAGGTAAGTTTCGATCAATTTCACTCAAAAAAGGACCAGATTTATCGACTTGTTTTGAATGAGGATTATGGAGATGGACGAACGTTCTATAACTCTACAACTCCATTGAGATTTGAAAGTATGATGGAGGATAATTTTCCAGAGGTGGAAATGGGGGTGCAATATATTCTTAGATCACACTTGGTTGGCAGAGGCGAAAAAAGAATTAATGAACCTGTAGCGCTGATAAGTCAAGATTTTTTTCAATTATTTGATTTCGAGCTAGTAACAGGTGACCGTGAAAATCCATTTTCATCCAAAAGTGGCCTTTTGATATCTAAAGAATATGCACAGAAATACTTTAGTGATACTGATCCCATTGGTAAGATTCTGCCTCTTCAAATCAATAATGAGATTAGAGACTTTGTCATAGAGGGAATCTTCTATGACATCCCCAAAGAATCAAGTATTCAGTTTGATATTGCAATGTCGATCGATATGGCTCGAGACCTATATAGCGACCGTGCCTTTACTGCTTGGTTTAATATTATACCTGAGACATATGTTCAGCTGCAAAAGGGTATTGATCCAACAATTCTCAACGATAAAATACAAGATGTAATCATGAGTCAGCTTGCTGAATTAGAAATGGGCGGAGAACCAATTCAAAGGGGCCAATACAATATTGAATTCCAACCTTTGACAGATATACACCTAAATCCTGATGTCCCACTAGGTTACGCACCTGTTGGTAACCCTCAATATGTAGGAATTCTAGGAGCAATAGGATTATTAGTTATAATTATCGCATGCATCAATTATGCAACTTTATCAATCGGTCAATCACTTAAAAGGGCGAAGGAAGTGGGAGTTAGAAAAGTGTTAGGAGCTTTTGGTCGATCTCTTACAATCCAATACCTAATCGAAGGAGTCATACTGACGTTGGTCGCAATGACTATTGGTGTTATTCTGTCATTTTTGCTTGTTCCGACATTTAATTTATTGACTGGTACAGATCTGGAAATTGATTTTGCCTGGTGGCATGTACTCATCTATTTTGGATTGGCTATTGTTATAGGGTTGATTTCCAGTTTTTATCCTGCATTGATTCATGCTAGATTCAAAGCGATCTCTGTCATTCATAGTGGCAATCAGTCCACTGACAAGGTGAAAGCTCGGAAGGGCATGATCGTATTCCAATTTGTTATTACAGTATTCTTAATTAGTACTTCTCTTCTAATTCGGCAGCAGGTTAACTTCCTTCAGAAAAAAGACATAGGAATCAAATATGATGCTGTCGTTTCAGCTAACCTGCATGCAAGTCCAGAGGCACAACGAATTACAGATATTACGAATAGCGCCATGCAAAATGGAGAGATACTGAAGTCTCGACTTGAGAAGTATCCAGAAATTACTCAAATAGGGATGGGGAGTCACGTTTTTGGAGCAAATGGGTGGGCTCATTACGGGTTTAATGATAAGGAAGGAAACTTCAAACGCTTTAGGCTACTTGTAGCCAACCCCGAGTATTTAGAGCTATTTGGTGTTCAGGTTGAAGAAGGTAGACTTTTTGAAAAAGGGAATACACTTGACGAAAGACAAGGCGTATTACTAAATCCAGCTGCTGCAGAGCTAATGGGATTGAAAAATGCTGTTGGCGCACAATTGCCAAATGACAATTTTGGAGATCACCAAATTCTAGGTGTAACAAAAGAATTTCATTTTTCATCTTTACACAATTCAATAGAACCACTTGTGATTGTCCAAAATCCTAGATTGATTTTGCTTGGGATCTCAGACTTAGATATAAGTGATTCATTTGTTCCTAAGTTGGTTTTTCGCTTCAATGGTAGTAATCTATTAGACGCTACAGATATACTACGCAAGGAATGGGAAGCATCTTTTCCAAATGAAAGTTGGAACTATGAATTTGTTGATGAGCGCATCAAATCTCAATATGAAAATGAAGCGAGAATGAACAGGCTCATTACAGTTGCCACTGTTTTGTCTATACTTATTGCATCACTTGGCCTACTCGGACTTTCATTGCTAGTCGTGAATAGTAAGGTAAAGGAAATTGGAATTAGAAAGGTTATGGGAGCTACCACATTGGCAATTTTTAAGCTACTTGCAAAAGGTTTTTCACTTCAAATCTTAATAGCAATCTTTCTTTCGATTCCTCTGACCATATGGTTAATGAATAAGTGGTTAGAAAATTTTGCATATCGAACAGAAATAGGAGTGGGATTATTCCTATTGAGTGCCGTATTAGCTGTTTTGGTGGCGGCAGTAGTTATCATCTATCAAACGCTAAGAGCTTCAAGAGTAAATCCGGTAGAATCTTTGAGAACAGAATAACAAAAAAAGGCTGCTCAAAATTAGCAGCCTTTTCTGAAAGCAGAATGTTTGACGGTAGTAAACTCTTTTGGTAATTAGCTTGCGAGGATATTTACTACGAGTAAAGACAAGACTAATCCCGTCGTGCATATCACAAAACTCCTATTAAGGAATATTCTTTGTTCTTTAGTAATCTTAAGTAAAGCCATGATTTAGGGTGTTAATTGGAATATGAAGTAAGGAATTACAATTACCACTTCCAATTTTGTTCGGTGAACCACCTAGATGCTTAGATAATGCGTCTGATTTTTAGGATTTAGATATTTCACTTTAGCAGTAATTCAGCTACTTCTTCTCCTACAAGACTCCCGATAGCGACTCCCATACCGCCTAAGCGCACTCCTTGCACGATTTTTTCGGATATTTCTTCGATTATTGGTGATTTATTTTCTCCAAACGCCATGATGCCTGACCATTCAAGTTCAATTTTAAATTTCTGACCAGGCAGGATAATCTCTTCTAGATCTGAAAGGAGCTTTTCTTTTATCTTATTATTGATTCCAAACTCTTGTGTGGTTTCTTCCTCAATTGCCATGTTGCGCCCTCCACCAAAAAGTAGCTTCCCGTAATAGTCTCTAAAATAATAGTACCCTTCTTCATAGTGGAAAGTTCCTTCAAACTTAAGTGATTGCTCAGGTTGAATGCTCATTACGATACCTCTCCCAGGGGCTATGTCTAATTGCTTGTCTACTATATTTTTGGTAAATACATTCGTACAGATTCCTACTTTTCTGGATCTAAAACTAACACGCTCACATTCTACTGTAACGAAATCTGATTCTTCATTGACTTTCAATACTTCACATCCGGTGTAGATCTGAATACCTATTTCCGCACAGTATTTCCAAAGTGTTGATACTAGTTTTCCAGTATCAAGTTGACCTTCGAGGTGATTTTCGATCAGGTGGGAGGCCTTGTTAAATCCGAATTCCTGGATTTTGGAATCGGATATTTTGAATACTTCAGTCTGAAAAAATGGCTTGAGTATCGTATTTACATAATCGATCTGATCAAGTATGTCAGTATTATTGAAAACAAGTTCATAGCCACTTTTTACTTGAATGTCAATATTGGCTCTTCCTAATCTTTGACAAGTTTTTTGAAGTCCATCCCATCTTTTTTCCACGAGGCCAAGCATGCCATCTTCTCCTAAGGCTTCTATGTCGTTGACTAACTCAGAGACACTACCAAAACATGCAAAACCTGCATTTTTTGTACTTGCGCCTGATGGTAGAACTCCTCTTTCGAGTATTGCAATTTCTAAATCTGGTGATTGTTCTTTTAAAGTAGCAGCTGCGGAAAGACCTGTAATTCCAGCACCAATTATTAGAATGTCAGGAGATAGAAAAGATTGTTTTTCCCAAAGACTATGCACGTTATTACTATTAAATTTCTAATGAAGTTAATCAGAGTAATTTACCCGCAGCACTTCTGCTTTGATTTTTACAGAGGCTAGAAAGTCTAACCAAAACAGCTGCTGTGCCGATAAGTGATCATTAGGAGATTTTACCTCGTAAAATTGATATTCATCATCTTTCCATATGAACAGATCAGGAAAGCCGGCACTGTTTTCCTTCATGTTTTTTGACATTTCAATAAGGGTCATCTTTAAGCCTTTTAATGGTAGCTTATCTATCATAACTAGTAACGCTGGTAATAAAGCCTCGTGCCATATAACAAACCTGTTGGCAATTCCATACTTGTCATTATGGACCTTAGAGATTTGTTGCGTTAACTGTTTTCGCGAACGCATTTTTCTGAGGCAATCATTAAGTAGGTTTTGGCGTGACTCAAAGAATATCGAATCATTTAAATCTGAAGGTTGACGCTGTAATGGGTGATGAAATGAACCATGCTTTGTATCGAATATGACATCCCAAAAAATAAGACCAAATAAGCCTCTCCAAAGGAAGTTTTCGGCATGAATTCCATTCCATCCTTCACTTTCAAAGTGATTTAACACCGCATCTTCAACTTTTACAGTTGGCCTTGAAATGGAAATTGATGGAGCCCCTTTTAGGCGCTGTGTCATACTTCGGTCAATGCGAATCCCTTTTCGGTTTAAAAAGTCAGAAGCGAACGTCTGCTCTGATGCATTGCTAGGTTCCTCAAGAATTTTCCTTGCCAGATTTATTGCCTCTTCCTTAGATTCTTGTTTATCCAATATTCTAACTCGCCTTTCCCTAGATGGATGACGATCAGTAAGGGAATAGAATTCTAGTGCCTTGCTAGGAAGCTGAACCTGTTCAAAATAATAGGCAATTTTCAACAACAATTTTTCAGCAGATTTGGCAGATCTTGGATAAGACAACCAAGTTTTCCAGGGCATCTCCTCCAAATAATCTTCTAGCGGAAGGTCTGCCTCCTGAATTTCATAGATCATTCGTTTAAGTTGTGAAATATGCATTACCGACAGAGCTTCTTCTCTGGATTCAAACCAAGGTTTGAAATTCGATTCATCGAGTTTTTCAATTTTTACATTCCCAACATCACGCACCACAAAATCTGTCATCTGCCCACCTCTATACCCAAAAAATAGCAGCTTGATAAACTCTACTTCTTCATTCTTTAAAACTTGAACTATTTCTTCTTGCTCATGTATGAGCGGAATGTCGACCTCAGTTAATTCCCCTAGTAAGTCCTCTTTTTTTTGAGAGGGATGAAGAAACTTAAACGCCGTCACAAGCTCTGACTTGGTGAATAGTTTAAACTGGATGGGGTCATCACTTTCATTGATTTGAATGAACTCATGGTGAAGTAGCTCCTCTTTTGCTTCTTGAACATTCGGAATCTCAACGTATGAAATTTTATTTATTCTAAAAAAATCACCTCTACGATTAGAAAAACGCAGATAAAGACATTGGGCTTGTTCTGAGAGGTTTCTAAAAGTCTGATAAAATAAATGCTCAGGTTGATCTAACACATGGTCGTACTGCCTTTCAACAAATTCTAATAGGTAATTGAAGTAATCTAAATAGTACTTTTCGGGTAGTATGATTGGATCATTTTTAGACATTTACAAGTAATGCAGCTTTTTGGGTTACTCTACGTGTTTTAATAGTATAATATCATAGGTACCATCATTTGTTTCTTTTTATGAAGTTTGTCTTCTCATATGTTGCTTTTATAGCAATGACGGCATTATATGCTCAAAGTTATGTTGATTCGGGGATACGTCACTATGCGGCGGGTGAGTTTGAAGAAGCTTTGATAGACTTCAAAGACGCAGCTGATATCGAAAGCATGATTACCGAATCTTCACGTGCTAAATTATATTTCTATAGAGGAATGATTTGGCTTTCGCGAGCAGAAAAATCACCGAATGGTTTTCCGGAAACTGATCCACTTAAGTTGAGTTATGAAGACTTGACAAAAGTGCTATCAATGGACAATAGCTGGAAAGCACAAATTGACGATGCCTATTCTAGACTTTTCTCCTTGATCATGGATGAAGCAGATAACTACTTGAAGCAGGCTAAGAAGGAAGATGCATTAGATCAAAAGTTGGAACTTTTAGATTCTCGAAATGAGTTTCTGGATTTAGCTGTTGATCTAGATATTTCAGCGATGCCTACACTTTACCTAGCTCAAACCAATAAGCAAGCGGGCGATCTAATCTTTGAAGGATCTAAGGACTTTAAGGAGCTTCAGGTAGCAAAAAAATATTATGAGGAGTCTCTGAAACACTTTGAACAAGCCCGATACGAAGATCCATTTTCGAAAAAGATCATTCAGGACCTATTAACAATATCGACGCGATTAGGAGATAGCGATCGAATTGATGAATACAATAAGCTGCTAGAATTAGCAGGTGGATAACTAAGCGATTTTAATCAAAATCAAAGAATACGCAGCTTAGCGAAACTTAGTAGCAAAGTTTTTTCACCAGCTTTTTCAAAGTCTACTTTTGCCTTTTTATTGGACCCTTGCTCATCAATGTTAGTAACTACTCCAAAGCCAAACTTAGGATGTTCTACTTTCATTCCCTCAGCCAAATTAGAGGTATCGCTTGGTTCAAAATCTGCACTAGGCTTATGGTTGACTTTTGCTGCAAAACGTTTCGTTGTGTTTTCTTTTCTGACGTTGTTGACAAAATTCTTAGTGACGTAGTTTATTCCCGGCGATACTGGATCGCTCGAAGAAAACTTGCGATTTACTTTTATGAATTGTGGATCAACCTCTTCGAGGAATCGACTTGGTTCACAATTTTTCAG
>CAZWLS010000174.1:0-8848 GCA_964634415.1 uncultured Roseivirgaceae bacterium
GTACTCTTCTTTAGTTTTCTATCGCTAATCATTATTTCCGCTTTTTTACTTTTCATTCAGCCTGTTTTAATTCTCTATAAAATAAATAAAGGCATAAGCGATGAGGATGCGGCAGTGGAAATTTCAAAGCATTTTCCTGAGATAGAAGACAAACTACTGAATACACTTCAATTAGGGCAATATGAGAAAAATGAACTTCTTATTGCAGCAATTGAGAAAAAGTCTGAGGAATTTCGACGCTTATCCTTCATTCAAGCAGTTGATTTTAAGCCCGTAAAAAAATACAGCATCGTACTCCTTGTTGTAGCTATTGGATTTTCCTTCATTTCCTTTATAAATCCATCAATAGTAACAGAAAGTCCTGGCCGTATTGCCAACTTTAAAAAAGAGTACACGCCAGAAGCTCCTTTTGATTTTATCATTACCAATGAACGTTTGAGAGCATTTCGTGGAGAAGATTTCACCCTAAACATCAAAATTGAAGGTGATCAACTACCTGAATCGGCCAAAATCCTCTTGGAAGGTAATGTAGAGCAGCAACTAAACTTAACTAATGGGACCGCTAGTTACATGTTCCCTAAAATTCAAGTAGGCAAAGTTTTTCAGATTGAGGCCGCCGGATTTAGATCCCAATCTTTTTCTCTCGAGGTAAGTGACCGTCCTGATTTAATTTCAATGCTAATCAGAGTCATTGAACCTTCCTATACTGGTGGCAAAAGAAGAACAATAGAAAATACCGGTGATTTAACTCTCTTAGAAGGATCTACCGTTTTATGGGAAATAAACACAATTGCAACGGATAGTGCTCAATTCGTTCTGAATAATGAAAAGAAGACTGTTTCTAGACCAAATGAAACACAATTCGTTGTGGAAGACAGAATTCTAAATGAAGGAGGTTATACAATCGACTTGTTTAACAAATACAGCAAGAACAAATCCGAATTAAGTTATTCAATCGAAGTTGTTAAGGATGAATTTCCTGAAATAGTCGCTCAGTATTTCCCAGACTCAATAACCTATCGATCAATTACACTTGCTGGATCTATTTCTGATGACTATGGATTCACTCAATTAAATATCAACTTTAGAAAGGACAGAGAACTTGATTTCACTCAAATCCCGCTAGAAATAAACAAAAAAGCAGGAAGCCAAAGCTATTTTGCACATTGGACCTTAGATACCCTAAATCTTGAAGCCGGCGAATCCTTAGAGGTATATATGAGTGTAAAAGATAATGACGGCGTGAGAGGCCCAAAAGAAACAAAGGCTAATACATTCATTTTAAAGGCACCAAGTCAAGAGGAGATAAGCACATTAATTTCAGATAAACAAGATGGTGTTGAAGACCAATTAGATTTAACAGAAAAGAAAGCTGAAGAAATTGCTGATAGATTGGAAGAATTAGAGAAAAAACTAAAGTCTGAACAAAAGTTTGATTGGCAAGAAAAAAAGGTACTCAACGACGTAATCAAAGATCGAGAAAAGCTGAATGAAGAAATTGAAAAACTGAAGAAGCAGCATGAGGAGTTGATGAAAACAAATAATCAGTTTCAAAAGCCAAGCTCTCAAACCCAAGAAAAAAACCAGAAGATGCAAGAGCTACTTGATCAGCTTATGGATGAAGAGACTAGGAAACTTTATGAAAAATTAAAGGAATTGATGAAGGAAAACGCCCAGTCTGATCAGATAAGCGAGCAGCTAAATCAGCTAAAAAAGAGCGAACAAAACCTTGAAAGAGATTTAGAACGTGCTATGGAGCTTTTCAAAAGATTAAAAATGGAAAGCGCATTAGAACAAAACCTCCAAAAACTGGACACACTTAGTCAAAAGCAGGAAAATGTATCTGATAATCAAAGTGACGACATTGACTCTCAAGAAAAAATAAATAAGGAGTTTGAAGATTTCAGGGAAAAAATGGATGAAATCATGGATCTTAATCAAGATCTAAAACGTCCTGAGGCAATGGAAGATTTTGAGCTAGAAGAGCGACAAATTGCCAAAGTGCTTCGTGAGATTATGGAGCAGATGACTCAGGAGAAAGAAAAACAACAAGATGAAGATTCTAGTGATGACAGCGAAAGTGGGGATGACTCAGAAAATCAATATGGTCAAAATCAAGAACAACAGAATCAAAAACCGTCTGAAAGTACAAAACAAAAACAAAAGAGCGCAGCTCAAAAAATGAAAAGCTTAAGTCAAAAGCTTTCGAAAATGCAGGGTGGAATGCAAATGGAAATGATGCAAGCAAACCTTGATCAGCTAAGAGATATATTAGATAACCTCGTCAAACTTTCTTTTAATCAAGAAGAGATCATGCTAGAAATGCGAGAGGTAAGCCAATCTGATCCACGATTTTTAGAATTGTCTCAAAATCAGTTAAAGCTAAAGGATGATGCTAAAGTCATTCAAGATAGCTTGCTATCTCTTGCTTCTAAGGTAGTGCAGATATCTTCTTATGTCACCAGAGAAGTTGGATCAATCAATGAAAATATCGATGAAGCAATAGACTTCTTGAAAGATCGTAATCGTGGAAGAGCACTTTCTAGCCAACAATTTGCTATGACTTCAATTAACAATTTAGCACTACTACTTGATGATACCATGCAGCAAATGCAGATGTCAATGTCAGAAGCTATGGGTAATTCGAGTTCAGGAGAAAAGAAACAGCCTCAAGGAATGCCAGACCTTTCTGAGCTACAAAATCAGCT
This sequence comes from uncultured Roseivirgaceae bacterium, assembly GCA_964634415.1. Taxonomy (GTDB): domain Bacteria; phylum Bacteroidota; class Bacteroidia; order Cytophagales; family Cyclobacteriaceae; genus Ekhidna. The sequence goes on from CAZWLS010000174.1 coordinate 2,709, forward strand.
AGGCGAGCGTATGAATGATTTAAAGGAATCTGGTAAGTCTGGAAGAGAACTTTCAGAAGAACTAGCAAGAATGGCAGCAGAACAAGAAATGATAAGGAGGCAAATGGAATTGCTTAAAGAAGCGCAAGACGGAAAACCTGGAGGAGGATTGGGTGGAGATGATATGAAGCGTGCAATTGAAATGATGGAGCAAAATGAAATTGATTTGGTAAACAAAAGATTAACTCGACAGTTAATCAATCGTCAGAAGCAAATAATAACACGGATGCTTGAAGCGGAGAAGGCACAAAGAGACCAAGAAATGGATGAAGAACGTGAAGCAAATAGACCATCTGTTATCTCAAGAGAAGTGCCTCCGGGATTTGAAAAGTATTTGGAACTAAAGAAAAAAGAGATAGAATTATTAAAAACTATTCCAATCGAATTAAATCAATTTTATAAAAAAGAAGTAAACGACTATTTTAGACGCTTAAGTTCAGAAGAAGAGAATGATTGACAACATTCAAATACAAATCCCATCACTTCCTGAAAATATCAGGATTGTAGAAAGCTTTATCGATAATGCGAAAGATCAGTATAAGCTTAACGATGACATCTATGGCAACATTATGATTGCCGTAACTGAATCAGTTAATAACGCTATCATCCATGGGAATCAATCCAATAGTAAGAAGAATGTTCATCTTCATTTAGCTCTTGAAGAATCGCTAATAAAGTTTACCATTGAAGACGAGGGAGTAGGTTTTGACTTTAATAACCTTGCAGATCCTACCTTACCAGAAAACTTAAGTCGCCCAGGAGGCAGAGGGATTTTTCTTATGAAGAACCTTTGTGATGAAGTATCATTCAAAAAAGAAGGTAGAGTAGCTGAGTTGAGCTTTTATCTTTCATAGATGAGTATCAATTACTTTTCTGAGGCAATAGATTTTCAACTTGATAACCAAGAACACATCTCAAAATGGATATCAGAGATAATTGAAAACCATCAATTCACACTTCTAGAACTCAACTACATTTTCTGTTCCGATGACTATTTGTTAGAAATTAACAAGCAACATCTTGATCACGATTACTTCACTGATATTATCACTTTTGACAATTCGGAAGAAAAGCTCGAAATAGAGTCAGACATATTTATAAGCATAGATCGTGTCAACGATAATGCAGAGAAACGCTCCCTGCTTATGGAAATCGAATTACATCGCGTAATGATTCACGGTGTCTTACATCTTTTAGGTTTCGGCGATAAAACAGAGTCAGAGAAAAAGCTGATGAGAGAAAAAGAAGACACCTGTTTATCTTTGCTGAAAATATAACGTTCCACGTGAAACATTCATCTGTGGATCTTGTTTTAGGTTCCACGTGAAACATTAAATCATGCTTCAAGAATACGATATAATTGTAGTAGGCGCAGGACATGCAGGGTGTGAAGCTGCAGCAGCAGCAGCCAATATGGGTTCTAAAGTTTTATTGGTAACAATGAACATGAACACCATAGCACATATGTCATGCAATCCTGCAATGGGAGGAATAGCCAAGGGTCAGATTATTCGCGAAATAGATGCTTTGGGTGGCTACTCAGGAATTGTTACAGATAAGTCAATGATTCAGTTCAGGATGCTGAATAGATCTAAGGGCCCAGCAATGTGGAGTCCAAGAGCACAATCTGACAGAATGAGATTTGCTGAGGAATGGAGATTATCACTAGAGGGTATTTCAAACCTCGACTTCTGGCAAGAAATGGTGAACGGACTTCTCGTAAAAGATGGTAGGGTTACAGGTGTCAAGACGGGAATAGGTTTAGAAATAAAAGCCAAAGCTGTGGTTTTGACAAATGGTACATTTCTCAATGGGCTTATTCATATAGGCGAGAAACAATTTGGTGGCGGCCGATCAGGAGAAAGAGCAGCCACTGGAATAACCGAACAATTGGTTGAATTAGGCTTTGAGTCTGGTAGAATGAAAACGGGAACACCACCTAGAGTAGATGGAAGGTCTTTAGATTATACTAGAATGGAGGAACAAGAAGGAGATGAAATGCCAGGTAAGTTCTCCTACCTTGAATCTTCAAGACCACTTACTCAACAAAGAAGTTGCCACATTACTTATACGAATCCAGAAGTTCATGAAATTCTTCAGACAGGATTTGAACAGTCTCCAATGTTTACCGGGCGAATACAAGGTCTCGGTCCTAGGTATTGTCCCTCTATTGAGGATAAAATAAATAGGTTTGCTGAAAGAGATAGACATCAAATATTTGTAGAGCCAGAAGGATGGAATACAGTTGAAATATATGTAAATGGTTTCTCAACCTCGCTGCCAGAAAACGTCCAGTATAAGGCATTAACCAAAGTTCCTGGATTTGAAAAGGTAAAAATGTTCAGACCAGGATACGCAATCGAGTATGACTTCTTTCCACCAACACAACTTTCCAATACACTCGAAACTAACCTTATCGAGAATCTATACTTTGCTGGACAGATAAACGGGACTACCGGATATGAAGAGGCAGCTTGTCAAGGAATGATGGCAGGAATCAACGCGCATCAAAAAGTATATGATCATGAAGCCTTTGTACTTAAAAGAAATGAAGCGTACATAGGAGTACTTATAGATGATTTAATAAATAAAGGTACTGACGAACCTTACAGAATGTTTACATCTAGAGCAGAATTCCGATTACTCCTCAGACAAGATAATGCAGATATTAGGCTCACAGAACTCAGCCATAAAATTGGACTTGCAAGCGATGACAGACTCGCACAAGTGAATAAGAAGAAACAAGAAACTAAAGAGCTAATGGATCTTCTTCACGAAACACAGTTCAAGCCCAATGATGTACAAGACAAACTTGCATCATTATCATCTGCACCAATAAAAGACAAGTCATCTCTCGCTACAATTTTAAAACGTCCTGAAATATCTATCTATGATTTCAAAATCTTTTCAGATGAAGTAGAGAACGCACTAAAAAACTATTCTACAGATATAATTGAACAGACAGAAATCTTAATTAAATACCAGACATACATTGAAAGAGAACAACAGAACTCTGAGAAGATGAGCAATCTGGAGAATCTAAAAATCAATAAATCATTCGATTATACTAAGCTTACTTCTCTATCAGCAGAGGCAATGGAAAAACTACTCAAGATCAAGCCAGAAACGTTAGGTCAAGCATCTAGAATCAGCGGTGTGTCACCCTCAGATGTATCAATATTAATGGTTTACTTAGGAAGATAATGTACGAGAGACTTGAGGCCTGTCCAAGCTGTGAACACAAACAGTTTGATAACTACATGATATGTGATGACCATTCTGTAACTGGAGAAAGTTTTGCTCTAGTCAAGTGCAGTAATTGTGATTTAGTATTTACAAACCCAAGACCTAAAGAAGAGGCTTTACCTAAATACTATAAAAGTAATCAATATATATCCCACACAAATAAGGGAAATTCATTAATTAATATCATATACAAGCTAGTACGTAACTATACTCTCAATCAAAAAGTCAAACTGATAAAGAGATTAAACGGAAGTAGCGGAACTCTACTAGACTACGGATGCGGTACAGGTGATTTCATCAAAATGGCTTCCAAAAATAAATGGCAAGCTTTTGGCTATGAACCAGACGAAGATGCTAGAAAAATAGCATCTCAAAAAAATAGTAAGGCCATACTAAAATCACTGAAAGAATCTCCACAAGAACTAGATACCATTACACTTTGGCATGTGCTCGAACATGTATCAGAATTGAAAGAAACTGCAAAAGATCTAAAAAAGAGATTAAAAAAAGGAGGCTATATGATTGTGGCAGTACCAAACCACAAATCTTATGACGCGGACAACTATAAGGAAAATTGGGCAGCCTATGATGTACCGAGACACTTATACCATTTTGATAGAGTCTCAATGGAAAACTTAGCCAAGAAACTTAAACTTCAGATAGTTGAAACCTTACCTATGAAATTTGATTCATACTATGTTTCTATGCTAAGTGAAAAATACAAGGATTCGGGTAGCTTATTACGAGCAATCAAGATTGGATTCCTTTCGAATAAAAGGGCTAGAAAATCAAAAGAGTATTCAAGTTTGATATATATACTACAAAAATGAAGCATCTTCTCTATTCGCTATTCTTCATTCTATTAATAGATATGAGCTTTCAAAGATGTGCCAATCCAGGAAGACCTACAGGTGGACCAAAAGATACTATTCCACCAACGCTTATCAACTCAGCACCATTAAACGGAACCATAAACTATAAGGAAAAAACGCTAGTACTTGAATTTTCTGAATATATAAATGCTGATAAATTAAAACAGCAATTAATAATAACACCAAGTGAGGATATCAATTATAAATCAATTGCTAAGAGAAATAAACTTGAAATTAAATTGGAATCCGATTTAAAGGATTCTACAACTTATAATTTCAATTTCGCTAATGGTGTTACTGATATAACCGAAAAGAATCCTGCAGTTAATCTTTCCATTGCATTAAGCACAGGACCCTACATTGATAGCATGTCAATTCAAGGATCCGTTGAATACTTAATGAACAAAGAAGCAGGATCACAATTCGTGATAGGTCTATATCCCATTTCCGATTCGTTGGATATTCTAGCAGAAAAACCAATGTATTTTACGACTTCTAATGATTCAGGAAAATATCAAATCAATTATATTAAAACAGGTAACTATAAAATAATCTCCTTTAAAGATGATAACGGTAATTTCTTATTAGATCCTGAAACTGAACCTCATGGATTTTTAGCAGATACCATCCAGTTAGATTCAGCCATACAATTACCGACGATCAGATGCGTTCTTCAAAACATTAAACCATTATCTCTTATCAACACCAGATCTGTCGGAGGATATGTAGAGATCAAATTCAATAAAAGAATAGAAAAATTTGAAATAGAACCATACATTCCATTCAATATAATTGGTGATGCGAATGATGTTGTCAGACTATATAAACCAAAACAAATAAATTTTGGAGATAGCATAACATCAAGCGTACAAGCTATAGATAGTATTAATAACACAATATCGGATACAATCAAATACGTATTTCTCGAGTCCAACAGAAAACCATCTGGATTTTCATATTCAATTAAAGAGCGAAACGTTCAAATTGCAGATACCAATAGAATAAATATCAGATTCAACAAACCAATTGATACATTCTACAGGAATAAAATCTCAATTCAGTCAGACTCCACTTTTTACCGAAGTATGGCCACTCAATCATATTGGAACTACAATAGAACCGAATTAGAGCTACAGTTTGATTTAAGTGAGAGTTATTTCGATTCACTAATAACAACACTGACACCAACAGATACCTTAGAATCAGATTCTTCAAGTACAGGAAATAATCCACCACTAATTCAATTAATAATTGAAAAAGGTTCTTTCATCTCAGTCGAAAGCGATACTTCCAAAAGAAACTCACTGGAAATAAAAAAGAATGTAATTAAGCCGAGGGGTCAATTAAATGTTGTCCTAAACACTGATCATCAAAAGTTTATTTTTCAATTACTAGATTCAAATGATGAAGTTTCACATCAAATACAAAACAGTAAGGAATTTTCAATAAAAACGATAAAGCCAGGCAACTACAAAATACGTATTCTAATTGATTCTAATAATGACGGAACATGGTCATACGGTAACCTATTCAAGAATATAGAACCTGAAGAAGTATACGTATACCAAGAAGAGACTTCTATAAGAGAAAACTGGATTGTAGAACTTAGTATAGCATTTTAACATGTTAATAACCTCACTCCACGCGTTGATAACTTCACTATTTACGAATCAATGTATCAACTTATCGTAAATAAGGCAGAGTCTCATTTAATAACTTTATACTTATCTACACATTACTATTAGTAGAATTCAAAAAAGATTACAACAGTCCAATTAATATACTTATCCACGTATAAACATAACATCCTATTAACCAATACATTAATTGTTGATACAGTGTTAAATTACTTGGATATCTTATTTTGTTATAAACAAATTAATTTTCCTAATTTATCTAAGTAATCTTATCCACGTATCCACAGAGCTAATAATAAAAGAGAGATTTAATTAAACTTTATATTATTTATATAGGTATGTATAT
>CAZWLS010000175.1:0-8808 GCA_964634415.1 uncultured Roseivirgaceae bacterium
CTTATCTGAGCTTGTGGATACAACGTATGCGCAATACAATATCAGCAAAGTCCTTTTGGATGCATTTGATCAAGAAGCTTCAGGATCATCAGAAACTTCCCCGCAAGCAAACTCAGAGCTGAAGACAAGGATTAAGAATGGGACATTTGTAGTGAATTACATCGGGCATGGAAACGAAAGGTTGTGGATGGAGGAGGAAATATTAACAACTGTTGATATTGAACAATTGACCAATAGAAATAGGTTGCCAATTTTCGTTACTGCAACGTGTGAATTTGGTCGTTACGATGATCCCATTCGCGTATCAGGAGCGGAACAACTTCTTCTTTTAGAACAAGGAGGTGGGATTGCTTTGCTTACTACTTCAAGGCCTGTGTTTGCAAGTACCAATTTCAGCTTAAATCAAGCATTTCATGAAAATATTTTTAGAAGAGAGGATGGTGAAAATCTAAGATTAGGAGATGTTATTAGACTAACTAAAAATGATGGCTTAGAAGGAGCTATTAATCGTAATTTCACCTTGCTAGGAGATCCCATGATGATGCCTGCATACCCTAAACTTGATATTGTAATTGATGAATCTGGAAACGAACTGGATACGCTTAGCGCATTGGAGGAAATTACCTTCACTGGCGAAATTCAATCCGATGGTGTGATCCAATCCAATTTCAATGGAACTTTAGTTGTAGGAGTATTTGATGTGAAACAAACATTCAGAACCAACGGCCAAGAAAGCAATCCTTATTCATATTCATTGAGAAGTAACGCATTGTTTAGAGGTGAAGCAACTGTTGTTGATGGAGAATTTAGCTTCTCATTTATTGTCCCTAAAAATATTTCATACCAAAATCAGCCGGGTAAGATGAGTTTGTATGCATGGGATGAGGAAAATAATATTGATGCCGGGGGCTCTTCCAGATCTTTTGTAATAGGAGGTACAAATAGTAACCCGGTTTTGGATGAATCTCCACCCTCGGTGACTACTTACATGAATGACTCATCCTTTGTTAATGGAGATCGTGTAGGAGCTTCGCCACTTTTAATTGCAAATATTGAGGATGAAAGTGGAATAACAACTACAAGATCTGGTGTAGTCGAGGGAATCACTTTGACAATTGGTGATGAAATCATTAATCTAAACGATTTTTATACTGCGGAAACGAATAGTTTTCAAAGAGGAACCGTAATATATCCATTGCAAGAACTTGACCCCGGGAGTTATACAGCCATATTGAAGGTGTGGGATACTCACAATAATTCAACGGAGATTACCATCAATTTCACAGTTTCAGATGAGCCAATTCTGTTTGTATATAATCCAATAGCCTACCCTAATCCAGTAATTGGTTCGACTACCTTTGCCTTTGAGCATGATAGGGAAGATGCAGATTTACTAGTGTCTTTGGTTGTATACAGCTCTAGGGGAGAGATTGTAAGCAAAAATGAACTGCTATTTGAAAATAGCACAAGAAATGTTGAGATTCCATGGCAGGCGCAAACCAACTCTGGCGAAGCATTAAAGCAAGGAATCTATTTTACTAGAATAATTATTCAGAGCAGATTGGATGGTGCGACAAAAGAAATCAGCCAAAAGCTCGTTATTGTAAATTGATTAGTGCCTAGTTATTTGAAAATCAGCACTTTTTATTCAAAATTTTAATTGGTATTCATCTGATAATGTTAAGTTTGGCATCCTTTTATAAAATCATTCGAATGAATCATCTTGAGAAGAAGATATTCGCAATTCTTCTATTCGTTAGTGTAGTGAGCTTTCAGACCTCTGGACAAGGGGCAGGTTCGTTTATTTCTGGACAGGATAGTTTAAGAAATCCAATCACTGTTGCGGTCCCATTCCTAAACTTTGCACCGGATAGTAGAGCGTCTGCTATGGGTGATGTTGGAGTAGCAACATCGCCTGATGCAAATAGTGTCCATTGGAACAATGCAAAACTGGCTTTTATTGAGACAGATATGGGTTTTGCTTTTTCTTATTCTCCATGGCTTGGCAATATCATTGATGATATGTCTCTAAACTATCTTGCCTTTTACAAGAAAATAGACCAGAATCAAGCCTTTGGCGCGACTTTCAGATACTTTGATTTAGGTGAAATTCAGAAGTATGACGGGAATGCGGTATTTCAAGGAGTTGAGAATCCCAATGAATTGGCATTCGATGGAACTTACTCAAGGAAACTGTCGGAAAACATGGGTGTCGGAGTGACATTGCGATTTGTTTGGTCAAATTTAGCGGGAGATTTGCAAGGTGCTCCAGACGCAAAGGCAGGTACATCGGTAGCTGTTGATTTAGGATGGTACTACACCAAACCATTTATACTTTCAGGTAAAAATTCAGAGTTGTCATTAGGAGCACATCTTTCAAATATTGGTCAGAAGATCACGTACAGCGCAGAAAGTAATGAAAACTTTATCCCCGCTAACTTTAGATTGGGATCTGCATTCAAGACAGATTTAGATCCTTACAATACGATCACACTCGCATTTGATATTAATAAGTTAATGGTTCCTACACCTCCAATTTATGAAACTGATGCAGATGGAAACATCGTGGTTATTGATGGAGAAAGACAAATAGCCCAAGGTCAGGACCCAGATCGCTCTTTGTTGTCAGGAACATTTGGATCTTTTGGGGACGCTCCAAGAGGGTTTAAGGAAGAACTACAAGAATTAACATACTCCGTTGGAGTTGAATATTGGTATAGAGATCTATTTGCAGCAAGAGCTGGGTATTTTTCTGAGCATAAAAACAAAGGTGATAGAAAATATTTCACAGTTGGAGCTGGTTTTAGATACCAAATATTTGGATTTGACTTTTCTTATTTGATACCGAGAGGTCAAAATCATCCTCTTGCAGATACACTAAGAATATCATTGCTCTTCAATCTTGATAAGAGTGGCAATGAGGATAGTGAATAACTAATATTTTAAAAGATTTTAATCAAAGAAGAGTTAGCTGACTTTAGTTAACTCTTCTTTCTATTTTTGCCGAAAAATACGCTATGAGCACACTCTCTAATCGAATCAAAAGCATTCCAGAATCAGCAACTCTTGCTATGGCTGCTAAGGCCAGGGAAATGAAAGAAAAGGGGATCGAGGTTATCAGTTTGAGCCTTGGTGAACCAGATTTTAAAACTCCGAAACACATTCAGGAAGGAGCGATTGATGCGATTAATTCAGAGGATTATTTTGCGTACCCTCCAGTAAATGGATATGCTGATCTAAGAAAGGCGATATCTGAAAAGTTTGAAAAAGACAATGGACTTTCATACGCTCCAGATCAAATTGTTGTTTCCAATGGAGCAAAGCAATCTATTGCCAATGTGTTTATGGCTATTCTCAATCCAGGAGATGAAGTAATTGTACTGACCCCTTATTGGGTTAGCTACTCAGCTATGATTCTCCTTGCGGAAGGAACACCTGTCTTTGTAAGAGGGACCATAGAGAACGATTTTAAGGCTACTGCAGAGCAGGTAGAGCAAGCAATCACAGATAAAACCAAGGCGATCATTTTTTCTTCACCTTGTAATCCGACGGGTTCTGTTTTTACGAGACAAGAACTGGAAGCTATTGCAGGAGTGTTGAAAAATAGAGAAGACATTACCATCATCTCAGATGAGATTTATGAATTAATCAATTTTGGAGAAAAGCACGAAAGCATAGGTACCATTGATGGCATGATTGATCGAACAGTTACTGTCAATGGATTTTCTAAGGGCTTTGCCATGACTGGTTGGAGAGTTGGATATATAGGTGCGCCTGCATGGATTGCAAAGGCTGCAAACAAGATGCAAGGTCAATATACCTCTGGTAACTCTTCGATAGCGCAAAGAGCTGCGTTTTCTGCATTAACAGGTCCAATGGAACCAACTCATCAAATGGCTGAGGCTTATGAAAAAAGGAGAGGATTGGTTTATGATTTACTCAATGAAATTCCAGGTTTTGAAGTTAATATGCCACAAGGTGCTTTTTACTTTTTCCCTAACGTAAAATACTATATCGGAAAGAGTACGAAAGAAGTAACCATCAAGACGGTGAATGATCTTTGCTTATTCCTTTTGGAAGATGCACGGGTTTCTTTGGTTACAGGAGAAGCTTTCGGCGACCCGGAATGTTTGAGGCTTTCCTATGCTGCGTCAGAAGAAGATCTGAGAACTGCAATAGAAAGAATTAAAGACTCTCTTGCTAAATTGAAGTAGCAATGAATTCATTGGAAGAAATATTCGATGCCTTTAAAGGAAAAACAGTCCTTGTAGTAGGTGACGTTATGATTGACCACTACATGTTTGGCGAAGTGAGTCGAATTTCACCTGAGGCACCAGTCCCGGTACTGAAATTAGTAAAAAAAGAAAAGAGACTTGGTGGAGCAGCCAATGTAGCAATGAACATTAGAGCCTTAGGAGCTACCCCTATTCTATGTTCGGTTGTAGGTGATGATACAGATGGTGCTGAATTCGAAAGACTTCTTGAATATGAAAATATGCCAAATAAAGGTATTATTAGAAGTCAAAACAGAGTCACTACAACAAAACTTAGAGCAATGTCTGGACTTCAGCATTTGCTCAGGGTAGATAATGAAGATGTACATCCGCTAGTGGATCTTGATCAAAAATCTCTTCTTCATCATATAAAAAACCTGTTGGAAGAATGTGATCTTGTAATTTTTGAAGACCACGATAAAGGCACAATCAATCCAGAGGTTATTCATGAAACAATCAAGCTTGCTAAAGAGAAAAATATTCCGATCGCAGTTGATCCAAAACGTAGAAACTTCACTCAATATCAGGGTGTTTCAGTTTTTAAGGTGAATATCGCAGACTTGAAAGATGGTCTTGATATTGAATTTGATGCGCTTGAAGAGGAGCAACTAGAAGGTGCTGTTGAGCAATTAAAAAACAGTGTGAAGGCTGATAACTATTTAATTACGCTCTCCAAACACGGCATATTTTTTAATTCAAAAGATGCACACGGGAAGCTTAAATCGCATTCAAGACAAATTGTAGAGGTTCTTGGTGCAGGAGATACTGTAATTAGTATAGCGGGACTTTGCTTGACCTTGGATTTACCTTTAGAATTTATTGCTGAATTAGCAAATATCGGCGGAGGATTGGTATGCGAGATGCCTGGCGCAGTCCCAATCGATAAAGAAATTTTGTTTCAAGAAGCTAGCAAAAATCCGATACTCGAAAAATATCTTTAATTTGGCTAGTGTCAGCCATGAAGAAGATAAAATTCATCCTAATCGTATTATTGGTATTGCCTTACATGGGCAAGTCACAAGAGGTGATCGATGGAATAATTGATCTCTCCAAAGTAGACCTAAGAAATAATGCTGTCCAATTAAACGGTGATTGGGAATTCTATTGGGAAAAAATCATCAAGCCAGATTCTATTCCGTTCTACGAAACAGACTACTATAGATTTCCAAAATTATGGAATGGTGGCGTAACACGAAATGGGGTCGAATTATCCTCTCAAGGATATGCTACTTATCGTGTAAGGGTACTTTTGCCACCTAAAACACCCCAACTAGCCATTTCTCTCGGCGAATCATACAATTCTTACACGCTCTACTATGATGGCTTCGAATTAGTGAAAAATGGTAAGGTTGGTAAGACTAAGGAAAGCTCTGTGCCCGATTGGATGCCTCAGGTAGTTTCAATCGCCAGGTATCAGAATACGTTAACTTTTGTCATCCAAGTATCAAATTTCAGACATACTAAAGGAGGAGTAAGAGAGCCAATACTTTTAGGGGATAGGAAAGTATTAACTGCGAAAAGAGATTTTGATTTTAGTTACGACTTCCTTTTAAGTGGAAGCTTAATAATGGGAGGTCTATTTTTCTTAGGGCTCTTCATGTTTGGTCAACATGAGCGTTCGGTTCTATTTTTTGCGCTCTTTTGCCTAACCTTTAGCTATCGAATGATAGGAAGTGGAGAATATGCAATTCATGCCCTCTATCCAAACATGCCATGGGAATTGATTATCCGTGCTGAGTACTTAGCCTTATTCATCCCTTGCGGAATATTTACTATCTATAGTTATCTACTTTATCCCGAAGACAGTAAAAAGGTCATTTTGCTTGGATTTTCGGTCATATGCGGAATATTTTCCCTCTTGTCCCTCTTTGCGCCTACGACCTTCTTTACAAAGTTGGTTGAGCCGTTTTTTATATTGGTTATTGTGGCAATTTTCTACATGATATATGTGTATTGGATTGCTTATAAGCGGAATAGAACTGGGGCGCAATATGCATTTGCCAGTACAGGTATCGTATTTATGGTGGCAGTATACCTCATATCGGTTTACCTGACACCTGTTCAGGAAAATACATTTTTGACCTTTATAGGCTTTATTTTATTCTTCTTTTTCCAATCTCTAATCCTTTCTTATCGTTTTGCGCACTCTTTGAGAAAGGCAAAAGATGCCGCAGAGACTGCGTCAAAAGCAAAGACAGATTTCTTGGGCACCATATCTCACTAAATAAGGACACCGTTGAATGCAGTAGTGGGTATTTCACACTTTCTTATAAATGAGGAACCACGTCAAGATCAGAAGGAAAGTTTAGAATCATTACAATTTTCAGCTGAGCATCTAACTGCGCTTATTAACGATATTCTTGACTATAATAAGCTTGAAGCAGGATCGATCGAATTTGAATTTACTGAAGTCAATCTTGAGACCTTGTCAGCAAAAATTATTAAAGCTCATAGCGCCTTAGCCAAAGAAAAGGGGATTAGTTTGGTTTTAGAATTGGATGAGGAAATGCATCCTTTGGTGATTGCTGATCAAACTCGGATCTATCAGGTGCTTAATAACCTGATTAATAATGCCCTGAAGTTTACTGCTAAGGGATATGTCAAACTGAAAACGAGCGTAATAGATCAGGATGAAAATATTCAAACCATTCGAACGGAGGTCTTAGATTCTGGGATTGGGATACCGTATAATAAGCAGAAAGTAATCTTTGAGAGGTTTACTCAGGCCGGTTCTTCCACTACAAGAGAATATGGAGGTACAGGACTGGGGTTAGCAATTATTCGAAAGATATTGAATATGGTAGGATCTGAGATTTACGTAAAAAGTGAACCTGGCTCCGGTACCATATTTTGGTTTGATTTAAGATTTAAGAAAGTACTTCACGAGGAAGTTGATCAAGCTGTTCAAGAAGAAGCCGACACGAACATCATAACCGGCAAGAAAATTTTACTAGTTGAGGATAACCAGATGAATATCATGGTGGCTGAAAAGTTCCTCAAAAAGTGGGAGTTACGCGTAGAAGTTGCATTTAATGGACAAGAAGCTGTTGAAAGGCTTCAAGAAAATAAATATGATTTGGTATTGATGGATCTTCAGATGCCAATTATGGATGGATACAAAGCCACAAGAAAAATTCGAACTTTTGATGAGAAGACTCCAATCATAGCCCTTACAGCCTCAGCACTACTGAAAGTGAGGCAAGATGTAATTGCTGCCGGAATGAATGACTATATCACAAAACCATTTGATCCAAATGAGCTTCGAAGAAAGATCGCTGCTTATATCAAATATCAGTGAGTTGAAAGGTCCTTAACGCATTCAATAAAATACTTAACCTTTGAAGGATCAGTATCTGGATATACACCATGCCCCAAATTTGCTATGTGCGGGTGATTTTCAAAGTGTGACAACATCTTCTTTGTTTCTTCTTTAATCGCCTCGTTTGATCCATATAGTGCACATGGATCCAAGTTTCCTTGAAGCGTTTTATTCGGAAGTACTTTTTTAGCAGAATTAGGATCTATGTTCCAGTCAAGTCCAATTGTTCTGCAATCTAAATCGTTCATTTCTTCTAATGCCCACCATGCACCTTTAGCAAAAACGGTAATTGGGACTTCAGTGATAGCATCACATATTTTAGAAATGTATTTTAGAGAAAACCTTGAATAATGCGCAGCGGGTAATACTCCAGCCCACGAATCGAATATTTGAACCATATCTGCACCAGCTTCTATTTGACGCTTTAAATAGCCAATGGTGGATTCTGTGATCATATCTAACAGCTGATCAGCTAATGCTGTATCAGAATAGAGTAATCTTCTTGCTTTGGAGAAGGTTTTACTACCTCCACCTTCGATCATGTAAGAGAAAATGGTCCAAGGTGCGCCTGCAAAACCTATAAGTGGAACGCGATTGTTCAGTTCTTTTTTAGTGATTTTAATGGCGTCGTATACGTAACTTAAATCATCAGGATGAGCAACTTTTAATGCCGCAATATCTTTTATGCTTTCGACTGTTTTGGGAAAATGAGGCCCTTTTTTCTCTACCATCTCGTACGTTAATCCCATAGCTTCCGGGATCACCAATATGTCTGAGAAAATAATTGCAGCGTCTACTCCAAGGATATCTACGGGTTGGATAGTCACTTCAGCAGCAAGTTCTGGCGTCTCTACAAGTTCCTTGAAACCTGATAGACTATTCCTTACAGCTCGATACTCAGGTAAGATTCTTCCAGCTTGTCTCATCAACCACACAGGAGTTCTTTCTGTGGATTCACCTCTGGCTGCTCGTAAAATAAGGTCGTTTTTTAGCATGGCCGCAAAAATAGTGACGATAGGCAAACTCAAGGTCAAAAGCAGCAGTTATTGCTTCAAACAATATAGTATCTTTGAGTATGGCTGTCTTATTCAACAATTTTGAAGACTGGAAAAAGGAAAGTGAAGATAAAAATCAACCACTCTTCCAATCAGTACTTGACTTTGAGATTAATCAAAAAGGTAAAAGTGAAGAGGAGATTTGGGAAGGACTTAGTAA